>NZ_JBQTHF010000054.1:0-61727 GCF_052390155.1 Actinokineospora sp.
CCGGTGTTCTCGATCTTCTTGGTCGTTGATCGATCTACCGGAGACCTCGCCTATTTGATCAACGACACGCCGAGACCGCGCATCACTGCCGATGTTGACCGGTACGGACTTCGAGACACTGCCTAGCCCGCCGCGGGGCTCAGTTCGCGCCCGCGCAGGGGAGCGCCGACGGCGTGCAGGTGCTCCAGGACGTGGCCGTAGGAGCGGAACAGGCCGCACTCGGCGTAGGAGATTCCGTTGCGGCCGCAGTACTCGCGCACGATCGACTGGGCCCGACGCAGGTTCGGCTGCGGCATGCTCGGGAACAGGTGGTGCTCGATCTGGTAGTTGAGGCCGCCCAGCGCGAAGTCGGTCAGCCTGCCGCCGCGGACGTTGCGGGAGGTGAGCACCTGCTTGCGCAGGAAGTCCAGGGTGGTGCCCGCGGCGATGGTCGGCATGCCCTTGTGGTTCGGCGCGAACGAGCATCCCATGTAGACACCCCACAGTCCCTGGTGGACGGCGATGAACACCACGCCGACGCCGGGGGACAGCACCACGAACACGGCGGTCAGGTACGCGGCCAGGTGGCCGAGCAGCAGCGCCTTCTCCAGCCTGCGCGCCTTCACCTCGCCCGCCCACACCGCCTGCGCGCTGGACACGTGCAGGTTGAGGCCCTCCAGCAGCAGCAGCGGGAAGAACAGGAACGCCTGGTACTTCACGGTCCAGCGGACGAAACCGCGCTTGGCGCGGGCGTCGGCGACGGTGAAGGCCAGCGGGCCGATGTCGAGGTCGGGATCCTCGTCCTCGTGGTTCGGGTTGGCGTGGTGGCGGTTGTGCTTGTTGATCCACCAGCCGTAGCTCAGGCCGGTGAGTCCGCCGTGGACCAGGCCGACCGCGTCGTTGCCGCGCCGGGTGCGCAGGATCTGTTTGTGGCCGGCGTCGTGGCCGATGAAGGCGAGTTGGGTGAACACCACGGCGAAGAACGCGGCCAGGAACAACTGCCACCAGCTGTCGCCGAGGTAGGCGAAGGCGACCCAGCCGCCCGCCATGGCGAGGATGTTGAGGGTGATGCGCACCGCGTAGTAGCGGCGGCGGCGCTCCAGCAGGCCCGCCTGCCGGATCGAGCGGGACAGTTCGGCGAAGTCGCTGCCTCGCAGGGCCTGATCTCGGGAGGGGTTGTCGATCGATGTCATGGGCGGAACCGCGCTCTCGGGGGGTCGGCTGTGCTCGGTGGTCCGGCCTGCTGCACGTGAGGTCCGGTGAGGGGCAGTACCCAGTTCCCGCCGAACTGGACTCGCGGGCGCGCCGGTCCAGCGGCACGGCCTGTCTCAACATCCCGGGGTTCCGGGCTTGGGCAGCCGAGGGTCATCGTACCCGGTGATTCGGCGCCGAAGGCCGGCACGATGGGTCCATGAGTGACGACGCGCCCACACTCCTGGCACGGATGTACGGCGAGGACGACCTGAGTTCACTCCCCGTTTTCGCCGGTGGGTTCATCAACTTCGGCTACTGGCGCGACATCCCGCTCGGCCCCGGCGAGATCACCGTGGCGCAGCGCGTGTGCAGCCAGCTCGCGCTCTACCGGCTGGTGTTCGGTGAGGTCGAGGTGTCCGCCGAGGACCGCGTGCTGGAGGTCGGCTGCGGCCTCGGTATCGGCGGCACCTGGGCGGCGACCGAACTCGGCGCGGGCGAGCTGCACGGGGTCGACCTCAACCCGGCGCAGGTGGCCCGGGCGAGCGAGCGCAACGCGGCGGCGATCGCGGCGGCGGGCGGCAGGCTCACCTTCCGGCAGGGCGCCGCCGAGGCGATTCCCTTCCCCGACAACACGTTCGACGTCGCGGTCTCGCTGGAGGCCGCGCAACACTTCGCCGACCTCGCGGGCTTCGCCGCGCAGGCCCACCGGGTTCTCGCCCCCGGCGGGCGGCTCGCCGTCGCCACGTTCTTCCTGCCCGACGCCGACCACCTCGGGGAGCTGCCGCGCAGGCTGGAGACCTTCGGCAGCGGCGTCGACCGCGAGCACCCGCTGCCCGTGTTCCTCGACCACCTCCGCGCGGCCGGGTTCACCGCGGTGCGCGCGCGGTCCATCGGCGCGCACGTCTGGCCGGGCCTGGACCGCTGGATCGCCCAGCTCGGCGCCGCCGAGTCCGCGTGGCCGCGCCGCTGGCTGCCGTCGTGGCGCGAAGGGCTCATCGATTACTACCTGGTCACCGCCACGACACAAAAGGTTAGGCAAACCTTACCCGGTGCGTGAGGGCCGCCTGCCTGGTGCGATGCTGACGGCACACCCGTTGTGACGGACAGGAGCCGCATGACACCCGTTGTGCCGACATCCGGTCGCCGGACCGAGATCCCGGGCCCGCGCAGCCGGGACCTGCTGGCCCGCCAGGACCGCCGCGAGTCCGCCGCCCGGTCCTACCCGCGCAGGCTGCCGATCGCGCTGGTGCGCGGCGCCGGGAGCTTCGTGGAGGACGCCGACGGCAACGTCTTCATCGACTTCCTCGCGGGTGCCGGGGCGCTCGCGCTCGGCCACGGGCACCCCGAACTGGTCGCCGCCGTCCGCGCGCAGGTCGGGGTGCTCGCGCACGCGCTGGACTTCCCGACCCCCGCGAAGGACGAGTTCACCACGCGGCTGCTCGACATCCTGCCCGCGCCCATGCGGGCCGACACCCGCCTGCACTTCTGCGGCCCGACCGGTGCCAACGCCGTCGAGGCGGCCATCAAGCTCTGCAAGACCGCGACCGGGCGCGCCGAGATCGTGGCCTTCCAGGGCGGGTTCCACGGCATGACGCACGGCGCGCTGGCCGCGTCCGCCGAGAGCGGGCTGCGCGCGCGGGTCGGCGGTCTGGCCGCGGGCGTGCACTTCCTGCCGTTCGCCTACTGCCACCGCTGCCCGCTGGGCCTGCGGCGCCAGACCTGCGAGACGAACTGCGCGGGCTACGTCGAACGCGCCCTCACCGGCACGCACACCGGCATCGGCAGGCCGGCCGCGGTGCTGTTGGAACTGGTGCAGGGGGAGGGCGGAACCGTCGTGGCCCCACCGGACTTCGTGCGCCGGGTGCGGGAAGTGACCGCCCGGCTGGACATTCCGCTCATCGTGGACGAGGTACAGACCGGGTGCGGGCGCACCGGGCGGTGGTTCGCCTTCGAGCACTACGACATCGAGCCGGACGTGGTGGTGCTGTCGAAGATGCTGTCCGGGGTCGGCATGCCCGCCGCGGTGATCGCCTACCACCGCAGGCTGGACACGTGGGCGCCGGGCGCGCACACCGGCACGTTCCGCGGCAACCAGGTCGCGTTCGCGGCGGGCTCGGCATTCCTCGACGTGATGGTTCGCGACGGCGTGCTGGCCAATGTCCGCGCGCGGGGGGCGCAGGCGTTGGCCGGGCTGGAGCGCTTGCGGGGCAGGCATTCCGGGTTGGTCACCGACGTGCGTGGGCTCGGCCTGATGCTCGGCGTCGAGTTCCGCGACGGGGCGGCGGCCACTCGGGTGCAGCGGGCGGCACTGGACCGCGGGCTCATCGTGGAGGTCGGCGGGTACGACGACGCCGTGGTGCGCATGCTGCCGCCGCTCAACGTCGATGAGTCCACTATGGACAGTGCGCTGGCGATCCTGGCGACCGCGATCGATCAGGTCGGCTCGGACTGCGCGGCCACCCTGCGGTCGTAGTCGGCGCGGGCGAGCGGGTCGAGCGAGGTCAGCGCGCGGTCGTCGCCCGCCAGCCTGCGAAAGACGCGCATCACGGGCTCCGGGGTCACCGCGGCCACCAGATCCCAGGCTGCCATCGCCCCGGGCACCGGGATCTCCGCCCGCAGGGTCCGGCAGCTCCGCAGCACGGCGGCGGCGATCGTCTCCGGGTCCACTGTGGGCAGTCCGCGGCCGAGCGGGACACCCGCGGTGAGTTCGGTGCGCACTGCCCCGGGGAGCACGGCGCTCACGCTGACCCCGGTGCGCGCGTACTCCGCGCGGACCGCGGCGGTGAGGCCGACGACGGCGAACTTGCCGGCGTTGTAGACCGCCATCCCCGGCACGGCGAACTTCCCGGCCATCGAGGCGATGTTGACCACGTGGCCGCGTCGGCGCGTGATCATGCCCGGCAGCACGGCGTCGGTCAGGTCGATGGCGGTGTAGCGGCTCATCGCGGCACGTCCTCGGTCGCGCGCACGGTGTACCCGGCGGGGTCGAACCTGGCGATCCGCGCGCGCATCCGCGCGGTCGACCACGGCCAACTGAAACTGTTGCGCCCGTTGACGTCCAGGTAGTAGCTCGAACAGCCGCCCGCGTTGTAGACCGTCGTCGGCAGGGCGGCCTGCACCTCGGCGTTGAACGCCGCCTGCACGTCGGCCCGCACGTCCACGGTGGGCCAGTTGTGCGCGCGGAGCTGGCGCACGGCGTCCATCACGTAGCCGAGTTGGGCTTCCAGGATCATGAACGCCGACGTGTGTCCGGTGCCCAGATTCGGTCCCAGCAGCAGGAAAGCGTTGGGGAAGCCGGACACCGCGGTGCCGAGGTAGCCCTGTGGGCTGCCCTGCCAGTGCTCCGCCAGGCTGCGCCCCGCCGCGTCGAACACCAGGTTCGCCAGCGGCATGTCGAGGATGTGGAACCCGGTGCCGAAGATGATGGCGTCCACTTCGGACTCGACGCCGTCCGCGCCGACCACCGTTGAGCCGCGGATCTCCTTGACCGCATTGGGATGCACCGTGACGTTGGACTGGGTCAGCGCCGGATAGTACACATTGGACAT
Source organism: Actinokineospora sp. (assembly GCF_052390155.1). NCBI lineage: Bacteria > Bacillati > Actinomycetota > Actinomycetes > Pseudonocardiales > Pseudonocardiaceae > Actinokineospora > Actinokineospora sp. The sequence goes on from NZ_JBQTHF010000054.1 coordinate 4,722, forward strand.
CAGCAATCGCTTGCAGCCCAACGTGTAGTCCGGGGTGAGTGCTCGGCGCAGCCGCGGGTCGCGCACCGTCGCGCGCAGGTGCGCGAGCCCGACGCGCTGCACGGCCCGCAGCAGCCACGGGTGCCGGAACCCGTAGCCGAGGGTCTCCATGCCCGCGTACTCCGCCGTGCGCAACGCCCGCTGTGTGCCGGGGAACCGGCGCAGCAGCCACCGCTCGGCCTTCGACACGGCGTGGTCCGGTTTGGGCAGCACCCACTGCGCGGTGCGCTGGAACAGGTGCAGCCGCCCGACGATCGGCTGGATGCGCGGCACGAACTGCACGGCCGAGGCACCCGTGCCGACCACCGCGACGCGCTTGCCGGTCAGGTCGTAGTCGTGGTTCCACCACGCGGAGTGGAACATCTCGCCGGTGAAGTCGACCAGTCCGGGCAGCTCCGGGATCAGCGGCTCGTTCCACGGCCCGGCGCCCGCGATGAGCACCCGGGCGCGGTACGGGCCGCGCGTGGTGTCCAGCAGCCAGCGCCGCCGCTCCTCGTCCCATTGCGCGCGCACCATCTCGGTGCCCAGCCGCAGGTGCGCGTCGACGCCGTACCGGGTGGACACGTCGCGCAGGTAGCCGAGAATCTCTTGCTGTCCGGCGAAAGCGCGAGTCCACTCGGGATTCGGCGCGAACGAGAACGAGTACAGCGCCGAGGGCACATCGCAGGCGCAACCCGGGTAGGTGTTGGCCCGCCAGGTGCCGCCGATCTCGTCCGCCTTGTCCAGCACCGCGAAATCGGTGACCCCCTGCTGCCGCAGCCGAATCGCGGCGCCGAGGCCGGAGACACCCGCGCCGATCACGATCACGTCGAAGTCGCGCTGGTCGGTCATCGTGCTCCCCTGGTCGGCTGCCGCCGCGCTGTAGATACCGGCAGATTTCGGAGACTAGCAGTATCCGAAACTCGCCGGTAGGTACTTCAGTGGGCGCGCAGTTGGTAGGTTCCGACCGTGGTGGCGACGACGTGACCCTCGGTGTCGGTCAGTTCCGCTTCCAGGATGAACGTCGACTTGCCGTGGTCCTCGGCCTCCGCGCGCACGCGCTCGATCGTCTCCGCGGTGAGGGTGGCGGCGGCCCGGACATCGCTGCGCGCCGGTCGGCGGAAGTCGATCCGCAGGTCCTTGACGATCGGGTAGAACCGCGACAGGTCGAAGATCGGCAGGCAGATGCCGCCGCCGAGCACCTCCGCGACCGTGAACAGCACCCCGGCGTACATCGTGCCCAGGTGATTCCCGTTGTCCGCCAACGGAACCGAGCACACCACCCGGCCCGGCGCCAGCTCGACCGCGGTGACGCCCATCCGGTGCGCCTGCGGGATCAGGTGTTCGATCGCCTGGTTGAAACCGTCGAGGACCGGCACCGGGTCACCGCACCGCGGCGGGCAGCGCGGCGAGGTCGCCTACCGGCCAGGCCAGCGGGTCGGGGCCGAGCGCGGCCAGTTCGCGCACCTGCAGCACGCACCACGGCGACACCGCGCGCGTCCCGTCCAGCACCGTCGCCGCGAAGTCCCGCCACGGCAACCACTTCGCCACGTCCACCTCGTCCGGGTTGGCCATCGGCTCGGGCGCGCCCGCCACCACGACCCGGAACACCGGGCACATCTCGTTCTCCACCACGCCGTTGCCCATCACCGCGCGGTAGCGGAAGCGCGGCAGCACCAGGTCGATCTCGTGTGGACCAGGCAGCCCCAGCTCGTTCGCCAGCCGCCTGCTCACCCCGTCGGCGATCGGCTCCCCCGGTGCGGGATGGCCGCAGCACGAGTTCGTCCACACCCCGGGCCAGGTCTTCTTGTGCCCGGCCCGCCGGGTCAGCAGGAACCGGCCCTCCCGATCGAAGACATAGCTGGAGAACGCCAGGTGCAGCGGGGTGTCCGCGTGGTGCACCCCCGCCTTGTCTGCCACGCCGATCTCGTTGCCCGCATCATCGAGCAGCAGCACCTGTTCCACCATCACGTGCCAACCTTGCCCGCCGCGTCCTGGCGAGGCAACTCACGGATCACGCTCGTCGAGGATGGCGAGGTGTGGATGGCGACGCCGAGGTCTGGCGAGCCCACTTGTCTCCAGGCGCCCACGGGAAGCCGCCTCGTTCTACGCTGGCAGGCCGCCGACGGAGGGGGACGGGTGTCAGTCGAGAAGATCGCCGCCGAACTTGGGCAGGTGCTCGCCCTACTCGACCTCGCCGCCCTCGTGCAAGCGCTTGAACTCATCGACCAGGCCGAGAGCACCTTTGGCCTACGCCACCCAAGGCTCAGCGGGGAGGATGCCGAGTCCGACGAGGTCTGGCAGCGGCTCGTTGCTGCTGGTGTCCCGGAGAAGTTCAAGCCCATGTCCATCGACCATGTCGAGATGAAAGTGGCCTTGAGGATGGTCAAGAGTGGTTCTCGGGACGTTGAGCTGGCCATAAACAATCGGCCTTGCCGGGGACTTTGGAGCTGCCGGGTACTCCTGCCAATCCTGCTGCCCGAGGGTTATACCCTTACCGTCTACGGCCCGCACTACCAAGGCACTTTCACGGGAGGAAAGAAGTGGTCGAGCTAGCTGTGTGGTACGACCAGGACGAGGATCAGGACGAAATCGTAGTCCGCACGGTGGATGAACTGAACACCCTCATCGACCGCGTACTGGCGGAAACCACAGGCCACCGCTGCCCGGCCGCCATCCAGGTCAACATCAGCGGTCAAGACGGCTTTCCCATCCTGGAGGTCGGCCTCGGCCAAGACAAAGGCTTCATCCGCTACTACGCCGACGTCGCCGGTAGCACAAAGGGCGACGGCGACCCCGACGCACGAGCCGAGTACATCTACATGAGCAACCTCAGCGTAGTTCCGGCTGACGTTGAGGTGGATATCCAACAGGTTCGCAGCGGGCTCATTGAGTTTCTGGAAACAGGGAAACGGCCTGCGGTGGTACGGGGCTGACCGGGAGCCTTTCTTACAGCGCACGAGTGATTCCGGGTACTGTTTTTTTATCACTCACGGATCACGCTCGTCGAGGATGGCGAGGTCCTGGGGGACGAGCGTGGTGGTCAGCATCAGCTCGCGGATCAGGTTGTGGTTGAGCGAGTTGCCGATCGGCTCGGGGATGTCCTCCTTGACCACTCCGAACACCCCCGCCGCGGACAGCCGCTGGCGGATGTCGGCGACCATGTGCTCGACCCGCTTGAGCCGCCAGCCCGCGTGCGGCCGCAACTCGGCCATCTGGTCGGCGACCTGCCGGCGGGACAACGGCTGCGGATGCGGTTCGTGGCGCAGGTAGCGCTGGCCGAGAACGATCAGGACCAGCCGTTCGTCCGGGGTCAGCGGCCAGGTCTTCGGGGGTCGGGTCACATCGCCGGGGTGGGGCATCGGGCGTCCTCCGTCTGGTCCGGCCACATACAGCTCCAGCAGGTGCTCCCGGTCACGGGAGCCGCGGACGAACAGCGGCGTGTACCCGCCCGCCAGCGGGATCGGCGCCTCGTTGCTGAACAGCAGCCGCGCGCCCGGCAGGCCGATGGGCGTCTTCCCGAGATTGCCGACCCACCACAGCCCGCGCCGGTAGGTGAGCACCCCGTGCCTGCGGCTCACCTGCCGGTCGTCCTCGCCGACGCAGACCTGCACCTCACCCGGGTTGCGTCCGAAGTGGACAGTGCGGTCCTCGCGCGGGTTCACGGTGATCCCGCCGGTCAGGGCCAGTGCGAAGATCGCGCCGGGGGTGGCGCGCGAGACGCCGTTCGCGAGGCTCGCGTGGCTGCGCGGGAGCCACCGGCCCTCGTCCGCCCTGTCGGTCACACCGGCCTCCCGGACCGTCGTCGAGTACTGCCGCACCGTAGCCACGAGACCGGCAGGCGCGTCGGCGGACAGCATGATGCGGCCACGCCGGGACCGGTCCCGGTACACCGGTTTAGGGTCGGGGCATGACCTACCTCGATCGGCCGCGACGGTCCGCGGCGGGCATCGCGGCGCTGGCCGCCGTGCTCGCGGGCTGTGGAACCGTGCAGGGCTCGCCCACGGGATCGGACGCCGTGATCTCCACGATCGGCACGAGATCGACCACCGCCGCGCCGACCACGACCTCGTCGGTGCCGCCCGCGCGCGAGCCGCGCATCCTGGTCTTCACCGCCACCGGGACCGCCAAGGTCGACTCCATCACCTACGTCCTCGACGGGCAGACCTACGAGGAGCAGGCGGTGACCCTGCCGTGGCGCAAGTCGCTGACCGTTCCCGTCGACGGCGGGCGGCACGAGTGGAGCCTCACCATGAAGCACCGCGCGGGCACGGTCGAGATCCTCTCCATCCTCGACGGCAAGGTCCTGACCACCGGCTACGGCTCCGGCACCGGAACCGGCACGGCGAGCCTGGGCGGCGGCTTCTGAGGCGTCAGATCGGACCGGCGTCGTTGCGCCACCAGTCGAGCATGGCGGCCGGGTCACCGCCCTGGAACGCGAACCCCTGGATCGCCAGCCGGTCGTCGGTCCAGATCAGGTAGCGCGAGCCCGACTCGGTGGTCCGGCACAGCAGCCTGCCCGTGGCGCCGCCGCGCGAATACGGGGCGGAAGCGGTAGCCGGGCAGCCGCCGCGCCGTCTCGGGCCTGATCACGTACGGGTCGTACGTCGAGTCCGTCGAGTCCACTGCCACCCCCCGTGCACGAAAGGGTAGCCCGCACCGAACTCAGGGCAGGTCCAGGTCGCGCTCCACCGCGGCCAGTTCCTCGGCCGTGCCCTGGACTTTCGGCCCGGTGAACCACTTGCGGGCCGAGACGAGCCACCACAGCCCCGCGCCGCCGAGCACCACCAGGAAGGCGATCGGGGTGTAGTTGAACTTGTCCCAGGTCACCGGATACACCTGCGGCAGCATGAAGAGCACGAAGATGAAGCACACCCACGCGGTGGCCACGATCCCGATCGGCCGACCCCAGCGGCCCAGGTGCCACGGGCCGCGCTCGAAGGCGTCGCCCTTGCGCACCCGCAGGAACACCGGGATCACGTAGGCCACATACAGGCCAACGACGGCGATCGAGGTGACGGCGGCGTAGGCGGTCGCGCTCCACAGGTAGGGCACGGCGAGCAGGAACGCGCCCGCGGCGGCCAGCCAGACCGAGTTCGTCGGCGTCCGGGTGCGCTTGTTGATCCGGTGCCAGATCCGCGATCCCGGGATCGCGCCGTCGCGGGCGAAGGCGTAGATCATCCGGGAGTTGCCGGTGACCGCGGCCATGCCGCAGAACAGTTGCGCGCCGATGCAGATCAGCAGCAGGAACTTGCCCGTGGTCGCGCCCGCCGCGTCGATGAAGACCTGGGCGGGCGGCACGCCGGTGCCCGAGGCCAGGGCGCCGTCGTAGCTCTGGATGGCGAAGGTGAGGCCGATCAGCAGCACCCAGCCCGCGACCAGCGACACCACGATCGAGTTGACGATCCCGCGCGGCCCGGCGACCGCCGCGCCGCGGGTCTCCTCGGTCATGTGCGCGGACGCGTCGTAGCCGGTCAGGGTGTACTGCGCGAGCAGCAGGCCGAGCAGGAACACGTACACCGGCGAGGCCCAGCCGGTGTTGTTCACGAACTCGCCGAAGACGAAGGACGCGGGCTGGTGGTTGTCCGGCACCACGATCAGCACGCCGACGATCACCAGCACGCCCGCCAGGTGCCACCACACGCTGATGCTGTTGAGCAGGGCCACCACCCGCACGCCGAAGGTGTTCAGCGCGCCGTGCAGGACCAGGATGATGCCCAGCAGCAGGATCGTGTTGCCCGGTGTGGCGGCGAACCCGAACTGCAGGTCGAGGAACGCGTTGAGGAACAGCGCCGCGCCGAAGTCGATGCCCGCGGTGACCGCGACCTGGCCGACCAGGTTGAACCAGCCGGTGAACCAGGACCAGGCGGCCCCGTTGCGCGGCGCGAGCTTCGCCGCCCAGTAGTAGAGCCCGCCCGCGGTCGGGTAGCTGGAGCACACCTCGGCCATGCCGAGGCCGACCATCAGCACGAAGAACCCGACCAGCGGCCAGCCCCAGATCATCGCCACCGGGCCGCCGGTGTTCATGCCGAAGCCGTAGAGCGTGAGGCAGCCGGACAGGATCGAGATGATCGTGAACGACACCGCGAAGTTGCTGAACCCGGACATCGAGCGGCGCAGTTCCTGGGCGTAGCCCAGGCCGTGCAGCCGGGCCTCGTCGTCGTCGCGGGTGAGTTCGGTCGAGGCCACGGGCTGCTCCTCAAAGGTGCGCGGGTGATCCTTTGGACAGCCGCCCCAGTGTGCTGCCGGTCACAAAGCACGGTCAAGACCCGTTCGCGGTAACCGGCGGACTGTTTCCCGTCCGGTGGTTGCGGGCCGGGTGCCCGCGCTGTCAGCATGCTGGGGCACGGCGGCCAATGGGCACACGCTGATCCTTTGGGAAGGGACTCGGCCATGCGGGACAACTCGGGTCTGCTGTCGGTCGCGCAGCTCCGCGAGCTGGTCGACCTCGGCCGCGTCGACACCGTGCTGGTCGCGATGACCGACATGCAGGGCAGGCTCCAGGGCAAGCGCTGCTCGGCCCGCTACTTCGTCAAAGAGGTCCTGGCGCACGCCACCGAGGCGTGCGACTACCTGCTCGCCGTCGACGTCGAGATGAACACCGTCGGCGGCTACGAGATGTCGTCGTGGGACACCGGGTACGGCGATTTCGTGCTCCGCCCCGACCTGGCCACGCTGCGGCTGCTGCCCTGGCACGAGGGCACCGCGCTGGTGCTCGCCGACGTCGAGCTGGTGGCGGGCGGGCCGGTGCCGGTCTCGCCGAGACAGGTGCTGCGCCGCCAGCTCGCTCGGCTCGCCGAGCGCGGGCTCACCGCGTTCGTCGGCACCGAGTTGGAGTTCATCGTCTTCGCCGACACCTACGAGCAGGCGTGGGACCGCCGCTACCACGGCCTGACCCCGGCCAATCAGTACAATGTGGACTATTCGCTGCTGGGCACCGGCCGGATCGAACCGCTGCTGCGCGCCATCCGGCTCGCGATGACCGGCGCCGGGCTCTACGTCGAGTCCGCGAAGGGCGAGTGCAATCCCGGCCAGCACGAGATCGCCTTCCGCTACACCGACGCACTGTCCACTTGCGACAACCACGGCATCTACAAGACCGGGGCGAAGGAGATCGCCGCGCAGCACGGCAAGAGCCTGACGTTCATGGCCAAGTACGACGAGCGCGAGGGCAACTCCTGCCACATCCACGTCAGCCTGCGCGGGGCGACCGGCGAGCCGGTGCTCGCGGGCGACCGGCCCGGCGGATTCTCCCCGCTGATGGAGCACTTCATCGCGGGCCAGCTCGCCTGCCTGCGCGAGCTGACCTACTTCCTCGCGCCGAACATCAACTCCTACAAGCGGTTCGCCGCCGGGTCGTTCGCGCCGACGGCGGTCGCCTGGGGCACCGACAACCGCACCTGCGCGCTGCGCGTGGTCGGCCACGGCGACTCGCTGCGGGTGGAGAACCGGGTGCCCGGCGGCGACGTCAACCCCTACCTCGCGGTCGCGGCGCTGATCGCGGCGGGTCTGCACGGCATCGAGCGCGAGCTGCCGCTGGAGCCGGAGTACCGCGGCAACGCCTACACCTCGGACCGGCCGCGGGTGCCCGCCACCCTGCGCGAGGCCGCGGGCCTGCTCGCGGACAGCGCGGTCGCCCGCGGCGCCCTCGGCGACGACGTGGTCGAGCACTACCTCAACGCCGCGCGCGTCGAGCTGGCCGCCCACGACGCCGCCGTCACCGACTGGGAGCGGGTCCGTGGCTTCGAACGCCTCTGAGCGGCCCCCGGTCATCGGGATCACCACCTACCTGGAGCACTCCGCGTTCGGCATCTGGGAAGCCGAGGCCGCGGTGCTGCACCGGGCCTACGTCGAGTCGGTGTGCGCGGCGGGCGGCAACGCGGTACTGCTGCCGCCGATCGGCGACTGGCGCGCGGAGACCGTCGACTGGCTCGACGGCCTGGTGCTCTCCGGCGGCGCCGACATCGACCCGGCCCGCTACGGCCAGGCCCCGCACCCCACCACCGGCACCCCGCAGCCCGCCCGCGACACGGCCGAGTTCGCGCTGGTCGAGGCCGCGCTGACGCTCGGGCTGCCGCTGCTCGCGGTGTGCCGGGGCATGCAGGTGCTCAACGTCGCCCTCGGCGGCACGCTGCACCAGCACACCCCGGAGCTGGTCGGCACCACCGACCACCAGCCCGAGGTCGCCATGTTCGGCAAGACCGAGCTGACCGTCCACGCGGGCTCCCGGCTCGCCGACGTCCTGGGCCGGTCCGTGCACGCCCACTGCCACCACCACCAGTCGCTCGACCGGCTCGGCGCCGGGCTCGACGTGGTGGCCACCGCCCAGGACGGCACCGTCGAGGCCGTCGAACTCCGCGGCGCCGTCTTCGTGCTCGGCGTGCAGTCGCACCCCGAGCAGAACGTCGATGACGTGCGGCTGTTCGCCGCCCTCGTGCGCGCCGCGCAGCAGCGGAAGGGAGCCCGGTGACGACCTTCGACGTCCGCAACCCGGCCACCGAGGAGGTAGTGCGCACGGTCGAGCTGGCCTCGGTGGACGAGACCGACGCCGCGATCGCCCGCGCGCACGCCGCGCTGCCGGGGTGGCGCGCGGTGGCCCCGGCCGACCGGGCGCGGCTGCTGCGCCGCTTCGCCGACGCCGTCGACGCCGACCTGGAGAACCTGGCGCGGCTGGAGGTGGCCAACTCCGGGCACACAATCGGCAACGCGCGCTGGGAGGCGGGCAACGTCCGCGACGTCCTGCACTACTACGCCGCCGCGCCCGAGCGGCTCTTCGGCAGGCAGATCCCGGTGCCGGGCGGGGTGAACATCACCTTCGCCGAGCCGCTGGGCGTGGTCGGGGTGATCGTGCCGTGGAACTTCCCGATGCCGATCGCGAGCTGGGGGTTCGCGCCCGCGCTGGCCACCGGCAACGCCGTCGTGCTCAAGCCTGCCGAGCTGACGCCGCTGACCGCGCTGCGGCTCGGTGAGCTGGCTCGTGCGGCGGGCCTCCCGCCGGAGGTTTTCCAGGTGCTGCCGGGAAAGGGCTCGGTGGTGGGTGCCCGGTTTGTCACGAACCCGTTGGTGCGCAAGGTGGTCTTCACCGGCTCGACCGAGGTCGGCAGGCAGCTCATGGCGGGCTGCGCCGACCAGGTGAAGCGGCTGACCCTGGAATTGGGCGGCAACAACGCCAACATCGTCTTCGCCGACGCCGACGTGTGCCGGGCCGCGGCGACCGCGCCGTACGCGGTGTTCGACAACGCGGGCCAGGACTGCTGCGCGCGCACCCGCATCCTGGTGCAGCGCCCGGTCTACGACCGGTTCATGGAGCTGTTCGAGACGGCCGTGCGGGCGGTGGTCGTCGGCGCCCCCGGCGACGAGGCGACCGAGATGGGGCCGCTCATCTCGGCCGAGCACCGCGACCGCGTGGCGTCCTATGTGGACGACGCGCCGGTCGCCTTCCGCGGCACGGCGCCGACCGGCGCGGGATTCTGGTACCCGCCGACCGTGCTCGCGCCGATCTCGCCCGACCACCGCGCGGTCACCGACGAGGTGTTCGGGCCGGTGGTGGCGGTGCTGCCGTTCGACGACGAGGACGACGCGGTGCGGCTGGCCAACGACACCGAGTACGGCCTGTCCGGCTCCATCTGGACCCAGGACGTCGGCCGCGCGCTGCGGGTGGCGCGCGGGGTGGAGGCGGGCAACCTGTCGGTCAACTCGCACTCGTCGGTGCGCTACTGGACCCCGTTCGGCGGCTTCAAGCAGTCCGGCCTCGGCCGCGAACTGGGCCCGGACGCGGTCGCCGCGTTCACCGAGACCAAGAACGTCTTCATCAGTACCGATCGCTGACAGGGGAGCGCGGATGACCAAGCGGCTGGACGGCCGGGTGGCCGTCGTCACCGGCGGGGCGAGCGGGATCGGCCTGGCCTCGGTGCGCAGGCTGGCCGCCGAAGGTGCCCGGGTGGTGGTCGCCGACGTCGACCTCGACGCGGGCAAGGCCGCCGCCGACGAGGTCGGCGGCCTGTTCGTGCGCACCGACGTCACCAGCGAGGCCGAGGTCGAGGCCCTGTTCCAGGCCGCCGTCGACACCTACGGCTCGCTCGACGTGGCGTTCAACAACGCGGGCATCTCCCCGCCCGACGACGACTCCATCCTCACCACCGGCCTCGACGCCTGGCACCGCGTGCAGCAGGTCAACCTCACCTCGGTCTACCTGTGCTGCAAGCACGCCATCGGCCACATGCGTCGCCAGGGCAAGGGCTCGGTGATCAACACGGCGTCGTTCGTCGCGGTCATGGGCGCGGCCACCTCGCAGATTTCCTACACCGCGTCCAAGGGCGGCGTGCTGGCGATGAGCCGCGAGCTGGGCGTGCAGTTCGCCCGCGAGGGCATCCGGGTCAACGCGCTGTGCCCCGGGCCGGTGAACACGCCGCTGCTGCGGGAACTGTTCGCCAAGGACCCCGAGCGCGCCGCCCGGCGCCTCGTGCACATCCCGATGGGCCGCTTCGCCGAGCCCGCGGAGATCGCCGCCGCTGTGGCCTTCCTGGCCAGCGACGACTCCTCGTTCATGACGGCGTCCTCCTTCCTGGTCGACGGGGGGATCTCCGGCGCCTATGTCACCCCCCTCTGAGCCGGACGACCTCGTCGCGGTCGCGGTGTTCCGGCCGGTCCGCGCGGGCAACGCGTTCGAGGAGACGATGGAGCGCATGCTCCAGGCCATCCGCCTCGGCGTGGTGGCCCCCGGCGCCCGGCTGCCCCCGGAGCGCGAGCTGTCCGCGCGGCTGGGCGTGAGCCGGGTCACCCTGCGCGAGGCGCTGCGGGCGCTGCAGGAGTCGGGCTACGTCGAGTCCCGGCGCGGGCGCTACGGCGGCACGTTCGTCCGCGCCGCCCTGCCCGCCCGCGGTCCGGCGCTGCCGCCCGCCGACCTCGCGGCCGAGTTGGCGGACACGCTGACCCTGCGCCACGTCCTGGAGACCGGTGCCGCCGAGGCCGCCGCGGGCCGCGCGCTCACCCCAGCCGTGCGCAGGCAGTTGTCCGCGCGGCTCGACGATTGCGCTGGTGCGGGGCCTGTGGAGTACCGGCGCAAGGACTCGCGGCTGCACCTCGCGGTCGCCGAGGCCACCGCCGCGCCGTCGCTGACCCGCGCCGTGGCCGACGTGCGCACCCGGCTCAACGCCCTGCTCGACGCCATCCCGCTGATCCCGGCGAACATCGGGCACTCCGAGCGCCAACACCGCGCCGTGGTCGAGGCGATCCTGCGGGGCGACCCGGTCGCGGCCCGCCGGGCGATGGCCGAGCACCTGGAGGGCACCGCGTCGCTGCTGCGCGGATTTCTCTCCTGAGCGCCCCGGGCCGCGCCCGATTCACACCATTCGAACGCCCGTCTGGCTTATGGTCGGGTCCGAATCGCCGGAGCGAGGGGGTGATCAGCGGTGGACCAGCCGAACGACCGGCGCCTGCCGCCGCGCGGGGCCATGCCGCCGCGCGGCCTGCCGCCGACCCCGCCCCGCCCGCCGCTGCCGCCCCGCAGGCTCCCGCCGCCCGCGCAGGGCATCCGACCCGGTCCGCCGCCGCCGCGCAGGCCGCCGCCCCGCCGTCCGCTCCCCGCCGAGGCGCACACCGAGCTGATTCCGCCCGTGCGGCCGGTCGATGACCCCACCGAGTACATCCCGGTCCATCGCGGCGACCTGACCGGCGACGAGTACCGCGCTGAACACGATGACTACGACGAGTACGACGACGACTACGACTATTACGACGACGAGGACGACTACTACGACGATCCGCCGCGCCGCGCGAGCCTCGGGTCGGTGATCGTCCGCACGGTCGGCGAGCTGATGGTCACCGCGGGCATGGTCGTGCTGCTGTTCGTCGGCTACGAGGTGTGGATCACCGACCTGGTGTCCGCGGGCAAGCAGCGCGACGTCACCTCCGCGCTCGACGAGCAGTGGCAGGTCCCGGCCGCGCCCGACCCGGAACGCACCCAGCGCTTCGAGTTCGCCGACGGCGAGGGCATCGCCAAGCTCTACATCCCCGCGCTGGGCGAGGACTACAAGTTCACCGTGGTCGAGGGCACCTCCGAGCAGAACCTGGAGATCGGCCCCGGCCACTACAAGAACTCGGCGCCGCCGGGGGAGCCGGGCAACTTCGCGGTCGCGGGCCACCGGGTCGGCAAGGGCGCCCCCTTCAACGACCTCGACCTGCTCGAATCGTGCGACGCGATCGTGGTCGAGACCCGCGAGAGCTGGTTCGTCTACCGGATGCTGCCCACCACCGCCGACGCCAAGGGCTGGGCGAACCGCGCCGCCGACCCGCGCTGCGCGGGCGCGGCCGGTTCGGCCCCGGTCGAGCCGCTGACCGGCGACTACGCCGCCGCCGTCGGTCGTCAGATCGTCACCCCCAAGCAGAGCGACGTGGTGGCGCCCGTGCCCGGCAACGCGGCCGCCGCCGTCCCGGACGCCGAGCGGCGCAAGCTGATCACGTTGACCACCTGCCACCCGAAGTTCTCCAACCGGCAGCGGATGATCCTGCACGGCGTCCTGGTGCGCGAGCAGCCGAAGAGTCCGGCCGACCCCGCCGCCGTGCCCGCCGAACTGAGCGAGACCGGGTGACGCCGGTCCGTCCACTTGGGTCAGTCCACAAAGGATTGTCAAGCCGGATGGCGGGGTTCGGTCGCGGTGATCAAACTCTGGGTGATCATGATTTACCCACCGTGGTGGCTCGCGTTACAGAATTTCACCTGAATAGCGCAACTGTCGATCAAGTACTTGTCATCGTTGCGGTTGAGCCGTAAACCAAGCAGCCACTAGCGGGCTAACGGTGGAGGAGTTATGGACCAACCGGTGAACTCGAACTGGCAGCGCTTCTGGCACGACCTGCCGCAGGAGCGCGGACTGCCGATCTGGGACAGCGAGGGCAGCGTCACCGCGACCGCCCACCTGCCCTGGTTCCAACCGCACTTCGCCGATGGCCTGCCGGTGCTCGACGTCGGCTGCGGCAACGGCACCCAGACCGCGGCCCTGACCACCCACTACGACCGGGTGATCGGCCTCGACTTCGCCCCCGCGGCGATCGAGCACGCCCGCGCCCTGCTCGCGGACACCCCCGCCGAGTTCCGCCGGTTCGACCTCGGCGACACCGCCGCCGCCCGCGACCTGCACGCCGAACTCGGCGACGCCAACATCTACATGCGTGGCGTGCTGCACCAGATGCCCGACGAGCTGCGCGCCGCCGCGGCCGCCTCGCTCGCGGTCCTGATCGGCGGGACCGGCCACCTGTTCGCCGTCGAACTCGCGCCCGCGGCGGCGGACACCATCCAGTCGGCGCTGGCCCAGAGCGCCGACGCCGTGCCGAAGATGCAGCGGGTCTTCAAGTACGGCCTCACCCCGGCCGCCTGGCAGGACGGGAAGCTGGAGTCGGTGCTCGACGCGGCCGGGATCGAGATCGTCGAGCACGGCAGCACCATCCTGCACAGCACCGACTTCGTGCCCAGCGGCGCGACCCTGGACCTGCCGATGAACTACGTGGTGGCCAGAACCAAACGGTGAGGACGCCCGGGGAACCGCGCTCCGCGGTTCCCCGGTCCATGATCCCGGACACCACCCCGGCCGCGGTTCCGGGCCGCCGGTTAGGGTCGACGCCATGGGGCACCGATGATCGAGCGCATCCTGCCTGCCGCCGTCGCCGCGGTCGAGGCCACCGACGACCCGCCGGATGCCGTGCTGCTGCCGGCGGAAGTGGCGGTGGTGGCCAAGGCCGTCGACAAGCGCAAGCGGGAGTTCACCACCGTCCGGCACTGCGCCCGCCAGGCCCTCGCGCGCCTGGGCAGGCCGCCCGCGCCGATTCTGCCCGGGGAGCGCGGCGCGCCGCAGTGGCCGCACGGCATCGTCGGCAGCATGACGCACTGCGCGGGCTACCGGGCCGCCGTGCTGGCCCTGGACTCCGAGATCGTCACGGTCGGCATCGACGCCGAGCCGCACGTGCCCCTGCCCGACGGCGTGCTGGACGCGGTGAGCGACCCCGACGAGCGCCGCGCAATTGCCGCCATGGCCGCCGCGCACCCGGACACGCACTGGGACAAACTTCTGTTCGCCGCCAAGGAAAGCGTCTACAAGGCGTGGTTCCCGCTGACCCACAAGTGGCTCGGCTTCGAGGACGCGCACGTCCGCTTCGCGTCGGACGGCACGTTCACGGCGCGGCTGCTGGTGCCGGGGCCGGTGGTGGCGGGCGCGGCGCTGGAGGGGTTCTCCGGCCGGTGGCTGGTCGAGGACGGCATCGTCGTCGCGGCCATCGCGATCACCACCTGAGCGCTTGCTACTGTGCGGTCTGGGATGTTGCGTACGGCAACCAACCAGGAGGCGACGATGTCGGCAGGCGCTGGCCAGTGGACCGAGCCAGGGGCGTTCGAGGTGGCGCCCGGCGTGCACCGGATCCCCTTGCCGCTGCCCAATGACGGGTTGCGCGCGGTCAACGTCTACGCGATCGCGGCGGACGGCGGCCTGGTGCTGGTCGACTCCGGGTGGGCGCTGCGCGCGGCCCGCGACGTGCTGGAATCGGCGCTCGGCTCGATCGGGTACGACTTCGGCGACGTCCGGCGCTTCCTCATCACCCACGTGCACCGCGACCACTACACGATGGCCGTCGAGCTGCGGCGGATGTTCGGCGCCCGGATCGCGCTGGGCATCGGCGAACAGCCGAGCCTGGAGCGGGTGATCGCGGGCGAGACGCACCGGCAGTTCGCCGACCTGACCCGCTGGGGTGCCGCCGACCTGTACGGACAGCTCGGGGGCCTGTTCAGCGCGGCCGAGACGGCGGCCGCCGTGCGCGACTTCGAACTCCCCGACGAGTGGATTCCCGGCACACAGGACATCGGTGTCGGTGACCGGGTGCTGCGCGCGGTGCCCACCCCCGGCCACACGCGCGGGCACGTGGTGTTCGCCGACGTCTCGGCGTCGCTGCTGTTCGCGGGCGACCACGTGCTGCCGCACATCACCCCGTCGATCGGCTTCGAGCCCATGCGCGCCGAACTGCCCCTCGGTGACTACCTGGACTCGCTGCGGCTCATGCGCACCCTGCCCGACCTGCGCCTGCTGCCCGCGCACGGCCCGGTGTCCGACAGCGTGCACACCCGCGTCGACGAACTGCTGGTCCACCACGCGGACCGGCTCGCCGAGACCGCCGCGGCGGTGCGCGATGGCGCGGGCACGGCGTTCGAGGTGGCGCGCAAGCTCGGCTGGACCCGGCGGGCGCGCCGGTTCGACGACCTCGACCTGTTCAACCAGGTGCTGGCGGTGGGCGAGACGGCGGCGCACCTGGACGTGCTGGTGGTCCGGGGCGAACTCAAGGCGTCCACTGTGGATGGTGTGACGGAGTATCTGTCGATTCCGGCCTGAGGTGTCCGCTGTGGACAGTGTCAGAACAGGCTCGGCTGGCCGCCGGGGGCGGCGTCCTCGATGGTGAGCATGCGCAGCTTCGTCGCCGCGCCGCCGCCTGCCGAGAACCCGCCGATCTTGCCGCCCGCGCCGAGAATCCGGTGGCACGGCACGACAATCGGGTACGGGTTGCGCCCCAGCGCCTGGCCGACCGCCTGCGCCGACCCCGGCGCGCCCAGCTTGGTCGCCACCTCGCCGTAGGTTAGCGTCCGGCCGGGCGGGATGGCGCGGGCGATGGCGTAGACCCGTTGGTGGAACTCGGGTACGCCGGTCGGGTCCAGCTCGATGTCGGCCAGATCGTCGCGCTCGCCGCGCAACAGGGCCGTCATCCGCTTGATGGCCACCCGCACGGACTCTGGCGGCTCGGCCTCGGCCGCGCCGGGCGCCAACCGGGCCACGGTGGCCGCGTCGTCGCGTTCCGGGAGTTGGACGGCGGTGATGCCGCGCGGTCCCCAGGCCACGCCGCAGCGCCCGATCTCGGTGTCGAACAAGGAATATCCCGCGGCCACGGGTCCATCCTCCCACGCAGATCCCCGCACCGGGCCAGTGCCCGATGCGGGGACCCTCGCGCTCGCCGCCCCGCGTCAGGCGTCGAGGAGCTGGTTGAGGAATGAGCGGTAGCGGCGCAGCGCCACCCGCAGATCCTCGGTCTCGACCTCGGCCCCGCTGCGCCACTGGCCTTCCAGGTCGCGCTTGTGGTCGGCGAAGGTCGCCGCGAGCGTCTGCATCACCTCGGCCACCAGGTGGTCGGCGCCCTGCACGGCTTCCTGCGGGTCGTCGACGAAGTTGGTCTGGATGGTCTGCCACTGACCGCGGAAGCGGGTGACCTCGTCGGAGGTGAACAGCTCCGCGGCGGTGTCGTCGGACGGGCGCGAGTCCGTTGGGGGAGCGGCGTGCGTCCGCGCGGCCATGGCATCTGTCGACACAGCGTCTGTTGGCACGGTGTCGGTCGGCGCAGTATCTGCGCGCGCTCCGTCTGTGCGTGCGGTGTCCGTCGGCGCGGACTTGTCGCGGTCGCCCGGGGTGCGCTGGTCGGGGTCGACCGCGGGTGTGCTCGCCTGGGTGGCGCGGGGGACCGGGGCGCCCGCGCGGGCCGCGTCCGGTACGAGGTCGGCGGTGTTGAGCCGCTTCTCGGTGCGTTCAGTCGGTCGGTTCTCGGTCGGACGGTCGGTGGGTAGCTGTTCGGTGGGGCGGTTTTCGGTGCCGGGTTGCACGGGAGTGCCTTCCGTGGGGTGAAGGGTCAGCGCGGGGTGTGGTCGGCCGCCGGGCCGTTCTGGTCCGCACTGCGGTGATCGGCGTTGCGGTGATCTGCGCCGCGGTGTTCGGTGCCGCGGTGTTCGGTGCCGCGGTTCGCGGTGCCGTTGTGCGCCTGCGGGTGTCCGAGCAGGTCTTCGAACAGCGCGCGGTAGCGCACCATCGCCTCGCGCAGTTCCTCTGTGGACACCTGGCTCTGGCCATGTCGACTGCGGATGTCGTGCGCGGCCCGGTAGTGGTCCAAAGTGGACGCGTGCTCGACGGAAAGCACCGCCACCCGCTGCTCGTAGTCGCCGTCGGTGGGGTAGCCGCGCTCGCCCATCAGCACCGTGACGAGCCGGTCGGCCTCCTCGACCGCGGGGCCGGGTCGGTCGACGAACTGCTCCTGTACCAGCGCCCACTGTTGGGTGTAGCGCTCGCGGGTGGTCGTGGACAGCGGCTTGATGTCCAACTGGGAGTGTTGCTTCTCGCGGTCGGCCAGTTCGCGTTCGGCCGCGCGGCGAGGCTGTTCGCGCACGGTTCTGTCGTACTCGGAGCCGAATTGTTCCCGCAGATGCTTGCGCCGAAGCTGGGCCTTGGCCAGCACTGCGAGGACCACCACGACGATGGCAACTCCGACGATGACGCCGATGATCGCACCTGTCGACATTGAAGTCTCCTTCCAGGGCAGGGAAATCGGGGTCGGATGCCTGGTGGTTACCCGTGCGGACAAAAGGTGAAACCGAGTCGGGCGGTCATTGGGCCATTGAGCCCAATGACCGCCGCGCGTCGACTACGCTCCGGTGGTGCGCATAGTCTCGCTGTTACCGGCGGCCACGGATCTGGTGGCGATGCTCGGCCGTGCCGCGGACCTGGTCGGCCGGACCCACGAGTGCGACTGGCCTGCCGCGGCCGTCGCGGGTGTTCCCGTGGTCACCGGCAGCGACATCGAACACGACCGGATGAGCAGCCGGGAGATTTCCGCCGCGGTCGGCGGCGCGGCGCACCGCGGCTCGTCACTGTACACAGTGGACACCGAGCGGCTGGCCGCGCTGCGGCCGGACCTGGTGCTCACCCAAGACCTGTGCGCCGTCTGCGCCGTGTCCTACCGGCAGGTGTCCGACGCGGTCCGCGTGCTGGACGCGGACACCCGCGTGCTCAGCCTGGAGCCGCGCACCCTGGCCGACGTGCTCGACACGGTGCGCACGGTCGGCGCCGTGCTGGGCGTGCCCGCCGCCGGGATCGTCGCCGACCTGTCGGCCAGGGTGGACCGGGTGCGGGCGGCGGTCGCGGACCGGCCGCGGCCGCGCGTGCTGGCACTCGAATGGCTCGACCCGGCCTGGCCCGCGGGTCACTGGGTGCCCGACCAGATCGCCGCCGCAGGGGGAGTTTCGTTGCTCGCGGAGTCCGGCGAGCACACCCGTAGCGTCGAGTGGGATGCCGTGGTGGCCGCCGCGCCGGAGGTGATTCTGTTGCTGCCGTGCGGTTTCCCGCCCGCGCGGACCCTGGTCGAGTTGGCGGCGTTGACCGACCGTCCGCAGTGGACGGACCTGCCCGCGGTGCGCGACGGGCGGGTGTGGGTGCTCGACGGTCCGGCGTACTTCAACCGCCCCGGCCCCCGCGTGGTCCGCGGCGTCGAGGTGTTGGCCCATGTGCTGCACGGGATCGGCACGGTCACCGACGACGAGGCAAAACCTGTCGACGGGTTCAGCAGCCGCAGGCCGGGGCCGTGAGCGGGTCGACGTGGTTGTCCGCGCGGCCCGCCGCCGTGTCGACGGGGAAGCCCTCGCGCACCCAGTACTCGTAGCCGCCGATCATCTCCTTCACCCGGTAGCCGAGCCGCGCGAACTCCAGCGCGGCCCGGGTGGCGCCATTGCAGCCGGGGCCCCAGCAGTAGGTGACGACCGTCGCCGACGTCGGAACCACATCGCGCGCCTGGCAGGCGATGAGGGCTGTCGGCAGATGCACGGCGCCGGGCAGGTGGCCTTGGTCCCACGCCTGCGTCGACCGCGAGTCGACCACCACCAGGCCGGCGACCCCGGCGGCGAGGTCGGCCTGGACATCACTGACATCCGCCTCGAACGTCAGACGGGCGGCGAAGTGGGCGGCGGCCTCGGCGGGCGGCGCCGCCGGGATGCGGAGAACCGTTGTCATGCGGCCCATCCTGCGGCCGCCCGCCCGCGCCGAGAAGTGGCGGTGACGCCGTTGTTCGTCAATATCCTGCCAAGGTCACCCGGGGTAGTGCTCGACCGCCAAGTAGGGGTGCAGCACCTCGGTGCCGCGCGGCAGGAACCACTCGTCGAAGTCCAGGCCGGGGGTGCCGAGCAGGTCGATCTCGTCCTCGCCCGAGTCGGTCTCCAGGTCGTAGAGCCGCTCGTGGTCGCGGTCGGCGAACACGTGCTCGTCGAACGCGGCGAAGATGTCCTTGAGCGGCAGCTCGTCGGTCAGGCCCGCGAGGTCGAGCTGGACGACCGCCTCGGCCTTGAGCACGTGCAGCGCAAGCGCTTCCGCGGTGCACAGCGGCGGCGTCCAGCCGGGCTGGGCGAGCCGGTAGCCCAGGATCGAGGCGACCACCAGGAACTGCTTGGCGAACAGCGCGCCGTAGTGATCGGCGTAGCGCAGCGGAAGCTGGTTGAGCACGCTGAGCGCCTCCAGCTCACTGGCCGCGGACTCGGCGTCCTCCAGCTCCTGCACGTCGGCGAACAGCTCGTCGGTGAGGATCTCCACGCCCTGGACCAGGGCGCCCGCCACCAGCCGCGCGGCCAGCGCCGACACCGCGCACTCGGGGTCGTCGGCGACGTGGCCGAACGCCGCCGGGCCGAAGGCGCGCAGCGCGTCCGCGGAGACCAGCAGTTCGTCGCGCAGGGCGGCGACCTCCTCGGCGGACAGCTCGTCCTCGTCGTCCTCGTCCTCCGCCGTGTCCGCGCCGCTGAGCGCCTTCTCCAGCTCGTCGTCGGTGGCGATGACCTCGCAGCGGCCCACCGTCCAGCCGGGCAGCAGGTCGGTCTGCGCGAGTAGGTCGGTGAGCACGTGCCGGGCCGCCTCCTCGGCGAACGCCAGCCCCGGCGCGTCCAGCAGCCAGGTGATGACCGCGCCCTTGGGGTGCACGGCGACCCGGTGGTCCAGCGGCTCCACCTCGACCCCGTCTGGACCCTCGATGCCCGCGAGCAGGTCGAGCTGTTCGTCGAGCAGGGCGGCTACCCCGTGCCGCTGCAGCGGATCGAGTTCGGGGACGTCCTTGCCGGGGGACACGTCGGCGGTGAGCTGGTATTCCACGCCGCGGATTCTAGGGTGACGGCCTAGGGCCGCGGCTCGTCGGTCAGTGCGAGGGGCGGCATCGGCCGCAGGTAGGGGCCGTCCTGGCCGCTGTCCGCGCACTCGATCACCAGCTCGGCGGCCCGTCCGCGCACCTTCAGCGTCGCCACCGCGTTGCCGAAGTACGGGCCCGCCACCTTCGACCAGTCGACCGGCAGTGGCTCGATCCGCGGCGACCGGAACATCCACCGCCGCAGCACACCCGCCAGCGGTCGCCACCAGGCGAGCCGGAACAGCGGCCGCATGTACCGCTCGACGCTGTTGTGCACCGGGGAGCAGGTGAGCTGGTACACCCGGGCGCGCACCGGCCGGTCGAACGTCGCCTCCGCCGCGTACACGTGGTGCACGTCGCCCGACAGGACGCACACGGTCGACGCGGAGCCCTCCGCGATGCGCCGGATGAGTCGGGTCAGCCGGTCGTAGGACTGCCGGAACGACGGCCAGTGCTCCAGGTCCGCGGTCTGGCGCAGCTTCTCCGCGAGCCGCCCGCGCCAGTCGGTCCGCCTGCACGCGACCTCGTTCATCGACTGCACGTGGCTGATCACGTGCGGCATCAGCCACGGCAGCGACGAGCCGATCAGCAGGTGGTCGTAGTCGCCGTCGGCGTTGGTCTCGATCCACTCGAACTCGCTGTCGCCGACCATGGACCGCTTGCCGTCCTTGAGGATTCGGCCCGAGCGGGTGTCGATCACCAGCAGCCGCACGTTGCCGAAGTCGCGCCGGTAGCTCCACCGGGTGCCCTTGTGCCCGTTGACCTCTTGGGCCGCCGCGTCGGCGAACTCGCGCAGCACCCCCGCGGCGTCGCCGTCGCGGCCCGCGGCCAGTACGGCGGCGTAGGTCTTGTCCTCGTCCAGTTCGGGCGGCGCCAGGTTGCCGATGTGCTGGTAGACCCAGTACGACGCCAGTGCCCCGCGCTCCCGGTTCGCCCACCAGGAGGTGCGCTCGATGTCGTCGCGCCAGGTCTGCGAGGTGTTCCAGTCGTCGCGCACGTCGTGGTCGTCGAAGATCATCGAGGTGGGCACAGTGGAGAACAGCCAGCGCACCAGCGGGGTCGACCAGGACTCGTGGTAGAGCCGGACGTACTCCTCGAAGTCGGCGACCTCCTGGCCAGGCGGCTCGTCGAGGCTGCGCCGCCCGGAGAGCCACTCGATCGTGGCCTTGCTGGTCTCGTCCGCGTACACCTGGTCACCGAGCAGCATCAGCGCGTCGGGCCACTCCCGCTCGGGCTGTGTGCCCATCCGCACCGCGTACGCGGCGAGCGCGTCGGTGCCCCACTGCTTGCGCTCCTGCCGGTCCTCGCTCTCGGGCTTGCGGCACGAGCCGAACACCAGCAGGAAGTCGTGGTCGCCGCCATCGGGCAGCGTGCGGATGCGGCTCGGCGGCAGGTCGGACCCTGGCTCGGGCCACCTCGCCGCGCCGTCGAGCCGGACCTCGTACTCGGTCACCGTCGCGGGCTCCAGCCCGGTCAGCGCGACCAGCGCGTAGTGGTGGCCCGACACCTGGAATGTCGGCGTCGAGCGGCCCGCGACCTCGACCGTGCACGCGGTGTCGGTCTCCACCCACACCGTGGCCGATCGCGCGTCGACGTGCCGTAAGAGCGGCCCCAGTACCAATTCAGCCATCGGACCTCTCTCGGGTTCGCTCAACCGGTGGTCGCGTCGACCCCGCGGATCTCGCCGCCGCGGAACGCGTCGACGAACCGGCGGTGGTCCTGCCGGGTCTGCTCGGCGTAGCGCAGGGCGAACTCGACGATAGACCCGACGAACTCGTCCTCGCGCCCGCCGATCGCCGCGGCGATGGCCTCCTCGCTCTGGAACTCGACCAGGGTCTGCTCCGAGTCCGAATCGGACACACAGTGCGCCTTGGCCGTCGCGCGGCCCAAATAGCCCAGCACGGGCAGCAGGTCGGCGGGCTCGGTCAGCTCCGACCAGTCCAGATCGGTCGTGTAGGGCGACAGTTCGGCGACCACGAACCCGGTGCCGTCCAGGTCGGTGTAGCCCAGCCACGGGTCGGCGTGGGCCTGCAGCGCGCGCTGCGAGACCGCGGTGCGGTGGCCGTGGTGGTGGAAGTACTTGCGGATGCTCTCGTCGGCCACGATCCGGCTCGGCGCGGCCACGCTGGCCTGCTTCATCGACAGCACCACGTCGTTCTCCAGCGCCTGGGTGCGCCCCTCGACCAGCACGTTGTACGCGGGCAGGCCCGCCGAGCCGATGCCGAACCCGCTGCGCCCGACCACGTCCTTGACCCGGTAGGACAGGCTGCTGCTGGCGCGCTTGCCGCTGGGGATGGTGTCGAGGTAGGTCTCGAACGCCCGCTCCACCCTGGCCCGTTCGTCGGCGTCGAGCGCGCGGACGCCGGGGCCGATTCGGAAGGCGCGGTCGAAGTCGCGCACGGTGGTGACCTCGTCGAGCAGGCCAACCCGGGTGGCCAGCCGGGCGCGCAGCAGGACGTCGTGCAGCACGCCCTCGGTGCTGTCCAGTCGCAGGTCGACCTTCTCGTCGTCGGGGTTCTCCGCGAACGCGCGCACCTGCTTGACGTAGGCCACCACGTAGGTGCGGACCAGTTCGGTGATCGCGTCGTCGGGCAGCGCCTTCGTCCAGCCCATCAGCGCCATGCTCGCGGCGAAGCGGCGCACGTCCCAGGTGAAGCAGCCCAGGTACGCCTCGTCGAAGTCGTTGACGTCGAAGACCAGCGAGCCCTCGGAGTCCATGTAGGTGCCGAAGTTCTCCGCGTGCAGGTCGCCCTGGATCCACACCCGGCTGGTCCGTTCGTCGGCCCACTCGTCGGGTTCCTCGGCCATGTCGGCGTAGAACAGGCACGCGCTGCCCCGGTAGAAGGCGAACGGCTCGGCGGCCATCTTCCGAAACTTGTGCCGGAAGGCCGCCGGGTCGGCCGCCATCAGGTCGGCGAAGGCGTCCTCCAGCACGGCCACGATGCGCGCTCGGCGTTCGGCGGTCACACGGTCTCCTCTCGTCGGGTGCCGAAGATAGCCCCGATCGAGGCGCGGCGGTCACACGATCGAGTTGTCCGGTCACCCGGCATGGGCGTGTCGCCGATCTTTACGGGATATTGGTGCCGTTTTGCCGCGCTGGGAAGGGAAGAAATGAACATCTACGTCACCGGTCTCCTCTGGGTAGTCGGTGCGGCCGTGGTCGCCGCCGCGGTCGCCTACCTGATCCGCCGCATCGGCGAGACCGAGGGCACGGTGTCGAACAACGAGGCCGCGGGCCAAGTGTTCACCATTGTCGGCGGCCTGCACGCGGTGCTGCTGGCGTTCGTGCTGATCTCCCTGTTCGACGCGGTGAGCGCCGCCGAGGACGGCTCCTACCGCGAGGCGGACGGCCTTGTCGCGGCCTCCTGGGCGGCCGAGTCGCTGCCCGAGCCCGCCCGCACCGAGGTGCGCGACCTGTCCGCGTCGTACGCGAGCACCGTCGCCGACGACGAGTGGCCGCTGATGCGGGAGGGCAGCGGCGACGTGGCCGACCAGGGGTGGGCCGAACTCGACCAGCTCCGCGCCGCCGTGAGCCGGGCGCAGGCGACCGACGAGTGGCAGAACAGCCAGAAGACCGAGGCGGCCGAGAAGCTGCTGGAGGTCTACCAGGCGCGCCAGGAGCGGCTCAACACCGCGGGCAGCGACGGCGTCAGCACCGTGGTGTGGTTCGCGCTGATCGCGGGCAGCGTCATGTCGATCTCGCTGCCGCTGCTGTTCGGCGGGCCGCGCCCGGTGACGCACATCATCATCGTCTCGATCCTCGCGGGCACCCTGTCGCTGCTGCTGTTCGCCACCAGCCAGCTCCAGAACCCGTACGCGGGCGGCGCGATGGTCGGGCCCGACGCGTTCGAGTCGGTCCTGGCCCGGCTCCGATGAACCGACGTCTCGCCCTGGCCGCCACGGGCGTCGTCTGCGTGCTCCTCGCGGGCGGCGCGGTGCTCGCGGGCGGGGAGGGCGAGGCGGCGCCCGTGCCCGTGCCGCCGGTCGACTGCGAGTTCCTGCGCGTGCACAGCGTCGGCCACGACGGCCTGTCCGTGCTGACCAGGATTCGCCTGTCCGACCGCACCGAGGTGCGGGTGCGCACCCTGGACCACCATGTCAACGCGATCGGCTACGCCCGCCGCGGCGACCTGGTGTTCGGCCTGTCCACCCGCGACCGCACCCGCTGGTTCGCCGACGGCGCGCACGTGGTCACCCTCGGCCGCGACGGCACCCTCGCCGACCTCGGCCCGGTGCGCCGCGTCGGCCCGGTCCCGGTGCCGCGCGACGGCCTGGCCGACGCCACCGCGGGCGCCGTCGATGGCGACCTGCTGCACCTGCGCGCGGGCCGCACGCTCTACAGCGTCGACGTCAACCCGCGCAGCCGCACGTATCTCGGGCTGGTCAACGCCGTGCCGCTGTGGCCTGCCGAGCTGGCCCGCACGGTCGACGACTTCGACCTCCGCCCGGCCGATGGTCTGCTCTACGGCGTCACCACGCACGTGCCGTACTACGGCCGCGTCGTGCGGATCGACCCGCGCACCGGCCGGGTCGACCACGTGCCCGGCCCCAAGCTGCCCGGCGGCAGGCCCTACGGCGCCGCCGTCCTCGGCCCCGACGACGCCCTCTACGCCGCGGGCAACCGCACCGACGGCCGCAGCAGGCTGTTCCGGGTCGGCCTCACCCCCGCCGCGACGGTCACCCCGATCGCCGTCTGGCCCGCGGTCGACTCGTCCGACGCCGCCGGGTGCCTGCCCGCCCCGGTGCCCCCCGCGCCCGCGCCGCCGCCGGTGGTCCCGCCCGCGCCGGTGGTCCCGCCGCCCGTCCCCGCGCCGCCGCCCCCCGTGGCCCCGGTGGTTCCGGTCGTTCCGGTCGTTCCGGTGGTCCCGCCCGTGCCCATGATCCCGCCACCAGTTCCGCCGCCGCCCCCGGCTCCGCCCGCCCCGCCGCCCCCGGCTCCGTCCTTCCGCCCGCAGCCGCCGAGCGAGCCCAGGGCGGTCAGGGACCGGTCCGAGACGGAGAAGAAGCGCCGATGGGGCCTGACCGTGCTGATCCTGGTCCTCAGCGCAGGCGCGGCAGGCGCCGCGAGCCGCGGCAGACACCGGTAGCGGCCTGAGCAGGGCGGGGCTGTGCCGCGTAAGTCGGCACAGCCCCCGCGCTCTGCGGTGTCTCAGTGGGCGACTCTGCCGCCCTGCACTCCGTTGAGGAAGGGTCCGAACGCGGCCAGGTCGAATATGAGCATCGGGCCTGTCGGGTGCTTCGAGTCGCGGACAGCCCTTCCACAGTTGAGGTCCGCTACCTCGACGCAATTTTGATTGTTGGTGCTGCGGCTGGACCTCCGCCAGCGAACGGCGGCGCTGACATCCATGTTGATCGCTCCTTCGGGCGTCCTACGAGTAGTCGGCTGCCACGCGAAGCACGTAGTTCCGGGACTCCACCGGGTCAAGAGCCGCGCCGGTCAGCCGAGCCCACAAACTACTGTAAGCCTGGACCGAGTCGGTGTCGTCGAGATACCGGCCGTCGTGGACGTCTTCGAGGTAGACGAACTCCAACGGTCCCGACTTGCCCGGCGACGGAATGCGGAAGCTCGTGAAGGGTGAGGCAACCTCGCCGGGCTGGGTCCGAGCCCTGAACGGCAGCACCTGAATCTGAACGTTCGGCAGCTCTGCGACTCTCGCGATGTGCGCCAACTGCTCTCTCATGATCTCTGGACTTCCGGCCATCCGAAGCACGGCCGACTCAGAGAGGATGAACTCGACCTGTGGCGCATCGGGCTTCGTGAGTACCTCTTGGCGCGTCAGCTTGGCCTTGACTGCGTTCTCGACGTACTCGTCGACCTCGCGCGGGACGGCCATCGAGAACAGGGCACGGCTGTACGCCTCGGTTTGTAGTAGGCCGGGCGCTAGCTCGACCTGGTACTGCCGGATGACAGTGGAGTCCGCTTCGAGGTCGACCGCCATTCGAAAGTTCTTGGCGTACGTCGACCGGTAGCCGGTCCACCGGCCTCGCTGCTTGCAGTGTTTCGCGGTCTCGACTGCCCACGTGCGATCCGCCTCGGTGGCCGAGTAGCGGTCGAGCAGGACGACCACGTCAGAGGCGCGGACGCTGCTCTGTCCTCGCTCCAATCGGCTGAGCTTGGTTGCGGTGAAGTCGAGCAAGGGCGCTACGGCCTCGTTCAAGGTCAGGTCGTGGTCTTCGCGCATCCGCTTCAGCTCGTTGCCGAGCACAAGCTGGCTCCATGTCGGCGTCGGCATGTTGGTTACTTTGCCATGCCCTTCTCGTCGGGATCACGGCTAGTACGGTGATATGTCATCGTGGCAACGCAGCGTGACACATGCAATCATCCGATTGGACGACTTGCCACAGTGACATGTCACCGTAGGATTCCCTTGTTCATGGTAGTTCGCTTGCCATGGGTGCACACCCGCCCGGCAGCCGCAACGCCGGGCGCATGTCGAGCGTTCGGCGCCTCCGGGACTCCCGTCGACGCTCGACGGAGGGGACCGGCATAACCCGCGGGCCGTCCCCTCCCCAAGCCGCGGGACCGGGGGGCGCGCCCCCGACCGGTCACCGGTCCCGCAACCAACCCGCGGCAGGTGTGACGGGAGTTGCAATGCAAGTCACCGGTGGTGAGATCGCGGCCGTCGTTCTGGTTGGTCTGTGGTTTCTTTGGCGTCTGGGTAGATCGCTGTGGGCGACCTGGGAGGACGGCAACGCCGTCCGGCGTCGGAAAGCGGCGGGCCGATGACCGTCGATCCGGTGGTGTTGCGGCTGTCTGATGCCGGGTTCTCGGTGGTACCGATCTTGAACATGCACGGCGGCTATACCGGCCTGCTTGCGTGGCGTCGCGACGTGTTGGACCTGGTCATTGTTACGGCGTGGTCTGACGATTCGGCGTTCGGTGGCCGCGTACCTCGCGGCCGAGACTGGTCGCGCCCGTTCGCTCCGACCATTGGCGTCCGCTACGGTCCGGCGCCGTTCGCCGAGGTGGCCGACCGGTTGCTCCGTCCGCGTCACGGTCTCGTTGTCGAGCCCGAGGGCCTCGACTCCGCGCCGTTCGCCGAGGGGGCTCGGTGACTCCCGACGACGCCCTGCGGGCGCTCATGCGCAAGGGCTTCCGGTCGATGCCCGTGCCCGGTGAGGTCTTGGTTTTCACCTACGGGTGGGAAGAAGGATTCACCGACGTTGTTCAGGTCCGCGCCGAGAACGACGTCACTGCGGTTCGCTCGTCGGACCACGATGCCGGGGTCGACCTGTTCTCGGATGACGCCGTGGTGTGGAAGGCCGAGGGCGACCTCGTCGAGGCTGTCGCCGACTTGCTTGCGCTTCCGGCGCCTGGTGAGCCGGGCGCCCCGTCTCTCGTTATTCATGCGCCGAGCCGGTTGTGGACCCCGGCGGGTGGCTCTCCGGCGCGCACGCTGTCCGGTCCCATTCCATTTATTTGAGATTGCATAGCCAACGACATTATGAGCGATGATTCTCCGCCCGATGCTTGTACCTGTGACTACAGCGAGTCGACTCGTCGTAAGACGACTCGCGATGGTGAGGTTTTTGTTGGAAAGCTGGTGAGGGTCTCGACGGACCAGGATTGCCCGCTACACGGCTAGACGGCCG
The DNA here is from genome assembly GCF_052390155.1 of Actinokineospora sp. Taxonomy (NCBI): domain Bacteria; kingdom Bacillati; phylum Actinomycetota; class Actinomycetes; order Pseudonocardiales; family Pseudonocardiaceae; genus Actinokineospora; species Actinokineospora sp. Next base: position 32,283 of record NZ_JBQTHF010000054.1, read on the forward strand.
GTACCAATTCTTCGTTTTGGGAGGTTCTTCATGCTGGCAATGTTCGATTTCGGTTTCGCACTTGTGGTTATCGTCGTGCTCGTTCTCGGTGGCGCGGTCAGGTACTACTTGCGCCCCTCGCACGGTCAGCACGCCGACCCCCGCGGCGCGGCGACGACGGTCGCCTCGCTCGTCGCCCGGTCTCAGGCTGTCAGGTCTGCGGACCCGCCTCCTGTCCCGCGACCGGGCAACACGCACGGCCTGATGTGCGGCTACGACAACTCGCCGACCGAGACGTTCTTCGACCCGGAGTTACCAGACGCGCCCGCAATGATCCGCCCGTACCTCGACGATGCCGACCACCGGCGGGCGGCGCTTGCGCGGATGGCGGCGCGTCAGCCGACCGAGCGCCTGCAGCCTGTCGTCCTTGTCTCGGCGGCGTGAGTCGCCCGCTTGGGCTAGTCGGCCATCCGAACGTGTGGTGCCCGGCGCGTGCGCCCCCGCGGGAGAATGACCGGAAATCGCTGCCGCGGAAGGAACTCCATGCCCAACCTGTCGATGATGCTTGACCACCCCGCGTGGATGACGGCCGACGACGGTCGGGCGGCGCGCGCGTGCCGTGTCGGTGGCGCGGTCTTCTCGATCGTGTGCACCCCGCACGGGATCGGGCACGCCGTCGAGGTGGTTCGGGTCGCCGGTGATGGTCCGGCGCGGCCGGTCGTCGACGTCGTCGACCCGGCTACGGTGATCGCGCCCGGCGCGCTGGTCGACCCGTTGCGCGTCGACGGTCCGGTCGGAAGGCTGCGCAACCCGGATCTCTGGGAAGCGCTCGCGACGTCGATCGTGCGGCAGGTGATCAGGGCCGGGCAGGCGCGCAAGCTCTACCGCGGGTTCTGTCAGGCGCACGGCGAGCAGGTCGACACCGTGGCCGGTCCGGCGCCGCTGTTCCCGACGCCTGAGACCGTGCTCGCGCTGCCTGATGACGAGTTCGTGCGACTGGGTATGAAGTTCTTCCGCCGAGCACTGCGAGCCGGTGCCGAGGCGCACAACAAGTTCGGCGACGACTGGTCGACGCTCACGGCCGAGCGGCTCGTCGTGGAGCTACAGACCGTGCCGCGGATCGGCCCGTGGTCGGCCGGGGCGACGGTCGCCGACCTCACCAACGATTACAGGCTTTACCCGTACTCCGATCTGGCCGTGCGCACGTGGGCGGCGCGTCTCGCGCCGTCGATCGAGTGGGCCGAGGCTGAACGCGATTTCGCGAAACAATGGCGGTCGCTGATCGGAGACGGGTTGTCCGAGTTGACACTACTTACCCTTGCCTGGGGAGCCCGTCATGCAACCGGAGTCGCCATCTAGATACGTCGTCGGGGCTAATCCATCCCGCACCCTCGACGCGCTGTTCGTCAATGCACCATTGCGGGACTACAGCGAACGACCACGGGTCAACGACTTCACGTTGCCCGTGCTGGGAATGGCCTACATCGCAACCTATGCGGCCGAACGTGGTTTCAACGTCGGCGTGTTGGACGCCGAGGCGCTCGGCCTCGGCATCGACCAAACCGCGGCCATCACGAACGGCCTTGCGCCGAGGTGGGCAGGGTTCAACCTGCTGGCCCCCACCTACGAAGTCAGCGCCCGAATCGCCGCAGGGCTCGACCCCGGCATCCAGGTCATGCTCGGCGGGCACCAGGCGAAAGCGATGCCCGTCGAGATCCTGAACGATCCGCGCATGGCGCGCTGTGGGGCGCTGGTCATCGGTGAGGGCGAGACACGGGTCGCCCGCCTCCTCGACGACCACCACACCCGCGGTGAGCTTCCCGGCGTGATGTGGCTCGACCCGATCATGGGCACCCCAGTCACCGGCGGCCGTCCCGGCTCGTCGCACCATCTCGCCCCGGACATCGACGCGTTGCCGTTCGTCGACCGGCGGTACCTGGTTCAAGACCCGCACAACGACAACGGGCGCCGTGAAGCGAACATGGTCGGCGCCCGCGGCTGCCCGTATGACTGTTCGTTCTGTGGCGCCGCGGTGAGCGCGAACAAGGACGTCACGATCCGTACCCGCGACCCGTACAACATCATCGACGAGATGCACGAACTACGGCGCGGCGACGACGTCACGGCGTTCCGGTTCGTCGACGACCTGTTCCTCGGCGCCCGCCGGGTCATCCGCGACATGATGGCCGCGTTCAGCGTCGACAAGGTCGGCGAGTGGGCACAGTGGGACGCGACCGGCCGTATCAACGTGCTGAACCGGGAGGACGACGAGTCTCTCGACCGGCTCGCGGCGAACGGCCTGCGTGAGGTCGCGCTCGGCATCGAGTCCGGCAGCGAACGCATGTTGACCCTGATCGACAAGCGGATCACACCCGACATCGCTGTGTCGGTCGTGCGGCGGCTCGCCGAGCGCGGGATCAACGTCAAGGGCTATTTCATCCTCGGATTCCCGACCGAGACGCGCGAGGAAATCGACGCCACCGTACGACTCGTGCATGAGCTGTGGGAGACGACCGACGGCCTGCCCGGACGGTTCCGCGCCTCGGCGTTCGAGTACCGCCCGTACCCCGGTACCCCGGACTGGCACCGGCTCATGGCGACCGGGAAATACACCGCGGCGCAGCTTCTCAACTACAGCGCCGTTGACCTCACCTCCGACGGCGTCGACGAGTCGATGCGCGAGCGCGACGAGTTCAACTTCTCGGTGAACCTGCAACTGAGTGACGCGCCGATCAGCTACATCCGGTCGGCGCTCGTCGGGCTCGCCCGCGCACAATTCGAGCGGAAGGCGGCAGCATGATCGGCAAACACCGCGGATTACTGGTGACCTTGGACGGACCCGCCGGGGTCGGCAAATCCACCACGGCAAGCCACCTGTACCGCTACCTCGACTCGCTCGGCTACGACGTGCACGGCACCACCCAACCCTCGCGCGGCACGCTCGGCGAGATCGCCAGACACCACACCGAGACCTATCGCGGGCTCTCGCTGGCCTGCCTGGTCGCGGCCGATCGGTACGACCATCTCGGCGCCGACCTACGGCCCAACCGTGACGCCGGGCGCATCGTCATCTGTGATCGCTACGTGGCGTCTTCCTATGTGCTGCAACGTATCGACGGCGTGCCGCTCGACTTCGTCGCGGCCCTCAACTCGGCGGCCGACGTGCCCGACCTCGCCGTGTTGCTCACAGCCGACCCGGCGGTCGCCGCAGCGCGCGTCGTTCATCGGGGAGCCCATGACCGGTTTCACGACGGGATCGAGTCCACCGAACGTGAAATTGACCTGTACCGGGACACGGCCGAGCGACTCAGGGGCAAGGGGTGGCCCGTCGTCGGAATCGACACCACCAACACCCCACCCGCACAGGTCGCCCTCTACATCGCCGCGTGGATAACACACCTGGTGGATGAACCCGACGTCACCTCGGCGACGGCGTAGCCTGCCCGTGTCCCTCGACAACAACCGCACGGGGAATCCAGCGAATGTCTGACCGACACATCATCGACGTACACGTCTTGCTCGTGCGCGACGGTGAGCTACTGCTCATCGAACGTCGCGGCGCCTACGGCGGGGGTATGTGGCACCTTCCGTCCGGCAAGCTCGACGCGGGCGAATCGGTGCTCGCCGCGGCCGTGCGCGAGGCACGCGAGGAAGTCAGCGTGATCGTCGAACCGGGCGACCTGCGCCACGTGCACACCGTGCACGTCGCCGGTTCGGGGCCGGTGCCGCGGCTGGGCATGTTCTTCGAGGTGCGGAACTGGATCGGCGAGCCGGTCAACGCCGAGCCCGAGAAGTGCTCGGCCGTCGAGTGGTTCCCGGTCGACGCGCTGCCTGAGGACGTGATCCCGTACCCGCTCGCCGGAATCCGCGCCTACCTCGACGGCACCACGTTCGACGTGCTCGGCTGGGATGACCACGCACCCGTTCCCGCCATGGCGTAGCCCGCAACGCGCCGACGGCAACGCGCGATCAGGGTGCGGGGCGCCGTTCGTTGGATCACCGCGGCGGCGCGGCGGTCGGGTCGTAGTTGGGCGGTCGAGCCTCGGCGCGCAGTATGTCGGCCTCGGCCGGATTCCACTCGACGACGTACTCGCGGATGTCGAGCCCGGTCAACACCGCGACGTGCGCGCGGGACAGGCCGAGCGTGTCGAGCTGCTCAGACACCAGGCCCAGCAACAGTTTCTCCGCCCGGCGACGTGGCTCGACCCGGCTGAAGCGGCCCGGATCCGTCCTGGCAGCTCATCGAACATGGCCTGCCGGCGGGCAGGGTTTTCTGCGGCCCGCGGGCCGCAGATGATCTTGGGAAGTCCACACAACCGACCATGATCAACTGGCGGCAGTCCCCTCTCCGGCGCCCCCTCACCAACTCCGATCACGAAGTCCGGCTGGAGTACTAGCTGGAGTACTAACTACGCCTCGTAAGCGGCGTGTCAGCAGTGGGGCGCATGCTCGTGCCCGGTAGGAGTCGAGGCCGAGCAGGCGGTTTCGGGAGCTGAATCGATTTTGACAGCCCGCGCGGCCGCTCGGTAGCGTCGTCGGCGCCACGACCGGTGGATCGCCAGCGCAGTCGTTTCCCGGCACCTTCCTCGACCCGTTTCGGCCGACCGGAAGCGAGACCGGAGATGACCTCGACATGACGAGCGCGCCCGCCCCCCTGAATCCGGTGATCGCCGCGGTGACCGGGCGCATCGTCGCCCGCAGCGCCGCGAGCCGGTCCGCCTACCTCGCCAGGATGGTCGCGGCCGTCCCCCCGACGACGATGCGCGCCGGGCTCGGCTGCAGCAACCTCGCGCACGGGTTCGCCGCCTGCGAGGGCCCCGACCGGTTCGCGGTCAAGAGCGCCGCCAAGCCGGGTGTGGCGATCGTGTCCGCGTACAACGACATGCTCTCCGCGCACCAGCCGTTGCAGGAGTTCCCGGCGTGGCTCAAGGATTCGGTGCGCGCGGCGGGCGGGGTGGCGCAGTTCGCGGGCGGCGTGCCCGCCATGTGCGACGGGATCACGCAGGGCCGCGCTGGCATGGAGTTGTCGCTGTTCAGCCGCGAGGTCATCGCGATGGCCACCGGCATCGCCCTCGCGCACGACATGTTCGACGCCACGCTGCTGCTCGGCGTCTGTGACAAGATCGTCCCCGGGCTGCTCATCGGCGCGCTCGCCTTCGGCCACCTGCCGACCATCCTGGTGCCCGCGGGCCCGATGGCGTCCGGCCTGCCCAACGGCGAGAAAGCCCGTGTGCGCCAAGCGTTCGCGGAGGGCAAGGCCGACCGCGAGGACCTGCTGGCCGCCGAGTCCGCGTCCTACCACTCGCCGGGCACCTGCACCTTCTACGGCACCGCGAACTCCAACCAGCTCGTGGTCGAGGTGATGGGCCTGCACCTGCCGGGCGCGAGCTTCGTGCCGCCGGGCACCCCGCTGCGCCGCGCGCTTACCGAGGCCGCGGGCCGCCGCGCGGTCGAGATCACGGCCGACTACACGCCGATCTCGCGGGTGGTCGACGAGCGCGCGGTCGTCAACGGGGTCGTCGCGCTGCTGGCCACGGGCGGCTCCACGAACCACACGCTGCACCTGGTCGCGATCGCCGCCGCCGCGGGCGTCCAGCTCACCTGGGACGACTTCGCCGACCTGTCCGCGGCGGTCCCGCTGCTCGCCCGGATCTACCCGAACGGCACCGCCGACATCAACCACTTCGCCGCCGCGGGCGGCGTGCAGTTCCTCATCGGGGAGCTGCTCGACGCCGGCCTGCTGCACGCCGACGTGTCCACTGTGGCCGGTCACGGGCTCGACCGTTACCGGCAGGAACCCGTGCTGGACAACGGAGTCCTGGTCTGGCGCGACGGTCTGTCCCGCTCGGCCGACCTGGACGTGCTGCGCCCGGTCGCCGCCCCGTTCGCCGCCGACGGCGGCCTGCGGATGCTCGCGGGCAACCTCGGCCGCGCGGTGATCAAGGTGTCCGCGGTCGCCGAGCGGCACCGCGTGGTCGAGGCGCCCGCGCGCGTGTTCACCACCCAGGAGGCCGTCGCGGCGGCGTTCCAGGCGGGCGAACTCGACCGCGACGTGGTGATCGTGCTGCGCCAGCAGGGGCCGCGCGCCAACGGCATGCCCGAGCTGCACTCGCTGACGCCCGCTCTGAGCGCGGTGATGAGCCGCGGCCACCAGGTCGCGCTGGTCACCGACGGCCGGATGTCCGGCGCGTCCGGCAAGATCCCGGCCGCCATCCACTGCACCCCCGAGGCCGCCGCGGGCGGCCCGATCGCGCTCATCCGCGACGGCGACCCGATCCGCCTCGACGCCACCGCGGGCCGGGTGGAGGTGTTGGTGGACGCGGACATCCTGGCCGCGCGGGTGCCGGTCGACGCCCCGCACGACGACGGCGCGTGGACCGGAACCGGCCGCGAGCTGTTCGCCGCGCTGCGCCGCTCGGTCGGCCCAGCCGACCATGGCGCCACCGTTTTCGGCCCGGCCTTCGCCGACGCCGACCTGGACGAGTTGGAGTACTCGGCATGACCAGTCTGCTGGACCTCTCGCCGGTCGTTCCGGTCGTGGTGATCGGCGAGGTCGAGCACGCCGTGCCGCTGGCGGAGGCGCTGCTGCGCGGCGGAATCGGCATCATCGAGGTCACCCTGCGCACTCCCGAGGCGCTGGCGGCGATCCGGCGTATCGCGGCCGAGGTGCCGGACACGGTGGTCGGCGCGGGTACCGTCACCGCGCCCGAGCATGCGAAGGCCGCTCTCGCCGCGGGCGCGCGGTTTCTGGTCACGCCCGGCAGCACCGACGCGGTGCTCGATGCCGCCGCCGACACCGGGCTGCCCGTGCTGCCCGGCGCGGCCACCGTGTCCGAGGCGATGCGGCTGGCCGAGCGCGGGTACACGGAGCTGAAGTTCTTTCCGGCCGAGGCCGCGGGCGGCGTGCCGTACCTGAAGTCCATCGGCGGCCCGCTGCCCGGCCTGCGGTTCTGCCCGACCGGCGGCATCACCCAGGCCACCGCCCCCGGCTACCTGGCGCTGCCGAACGTCGGTTGTGTCGGCGGGAGCTGGCTCGCCCCGGCCGACGCGCTCGCCGCGGGCGACTACGCCGAGATCGAACGCCTGGCCAAGGAGTCCGCCGCCCTTCGCTTGCCCTGATCTGCTCGAAGTTGCATCATTAGATGGACAAAGTTGCAGATATGAGCAGGGGGCGTCAGTGTTCGTCGAGGCCGAGATCGCCAGTCAGCCCGCGTGCTGGCTGCGCGCGGGAGAGGTGCCGACATCGGGCCTGCCCGTCGAGGGCGAGCGGGTCGCCGTGGTGGGCTGCGGCACGTCCTGGTTCATGGCGATGGCCTACGCGAGCCTGCGCGAACGGGCGGGCCAGGGGCACACCGACGCGTTCGCCGCCTCCGAGGTCCCGCGCGGCCGGGCCTACGACCGGGTGCTGGCCATCTCGCGCTCGGGCACCACGACCGAGGTGGTCGACCTGCTCCGGGCGTTCGAGCGCGTCCCGACGACTGTGGTGACGGCGATCGCGGACAGCCCGGCTCGTCGGATCGCCGATGACGCCGTCGTGCTCGACTTCGCCGACGAGCGCTCGGTTGTGCAGACCCGTTTCGCCACAACGGTTCTGGCGCTGCTGCGCGCGTCCCTCGGCGAAGACCTGACGCGGGCCGCCGCCGACGCGGCCACCGCGCTCGACGCCCCGCTCGGCGCGCTGCCCGCCGCGGCCCAGTTCGCGTTCCTCGGTCGCGAGTGGACAGTCGGCATCGCCCAGGAGGCCGCGCTGAAACTGCGCGAGGCCGCGGGCGTGTGGACCGAGGCGTACCCGGCGATGGAGTACCGGCACGGCCCGATCAGCATCGCCGAGCCCGGCCGGGTCACCTGGATGTTCGGCGCCGCACCGGAAGGGTTGGCCGCCGACGTCGCAGGCACGGGCGCCACCTGGGTCGAGAGCGGCCCGCTCGACCCGATGGCGCACCTGGTCCTCGCCCAGCGGGTCGCGGTGGCCGCCGCGCTGGGGCGCGGGCTCGACCCGGACCGCCCGCGCAACCTGACCCGCTCGGTCATCCTCCACAAAGGACAACCGTGCTGACGCCGACCGGCGAGATCCTCGCCTGCCACGATGGGCGCGGAGTCGGCGCGTTCAACGTCATCCAGCTCGAACACGCGTACGCGATCGTCGCGGGCGCCGAGCGGGCGGGCACCGCCGTGATCCTGCAGATCAGCGAGAACTGCGTGCGCTACCACGGTTCCCTGGCCCCCGTCGCGCACGCCACCCTCGCCGTGGCGCGGGCGGCGAAGGTTCCGGCCGCCGTCCACCTCGACCACGTGACCTCGCCTGACCTGGTGGCCGAGGGGATCGGGCTGGGCATCGGCTCGGTCATGTTCGACGCGTCCGCCCTGCCCTACGCGGAGAACGTCGCGCTGACCCGGGCGGTCGCCGCGGACTGCCGTGCGCACGGCGTGTTCGTCGAGGCCGAGTTGGGTGAGGTGGGCGGCAAGGACGGCGTGCACGCGCCGGGCGCGCGCACCGACCCCGCCGAGGCCGCCGCGTACGTGCGCGCCACGGGGGTCGACGCGCTGGCGGTCGCCGTCGGGACCTCGCATGCCATGCGCAGCCGTGACGCCGCACTGGACTTCGACCTGATCCGTCGCCTCAAGTCCACTGTGGAGGTTCCGCTGGTGCTGCACGGGTCGTCCGGTGTCGCCGACGAACACCTGGCCGATGCGGTCCGCGCGGGCATGGCGAAGGTGAACATCTCGACCCGGCTGAACACTGTCTACACCGGACGCGTCCGCGCGATTCTCGACGCCGAGCCGGATCTGGTCGATCCGCGCAAGTACCTCGGCCCCGCCCGGGACGCGGTGGCCGCCGAGGTGGCCCGGCTGCTCGGCGTGCTGGCCGCGGTGTGAGAACGCGCCGCGCCCGCCCGGTCCAGGGGAACCGGGCGGGCGCGGTGTCACCGGGGGATCAGCCCGTGTAGAGGGTCAGGCCGTAGCGCGAGAGCACCTCGTTCACCGGCTGGAAGAACGTCGTGCCGCCGGAGGTGCAGTTGCCGGAGCCGCCCGAGGTCATGCCCTGGGCCTGGACCCGGCCGGTCGAGTTCGGCGCGCTGACGAACGAACCGCCCGAGTCGCCCGGCTGGGCGCACGCGCTGGTCCTGGTCAGGCCGTACACGATGCCGCTGGAGCCGTAGTTGACCGTCTGGTTGTACGCCTGGATCGTGCCGCAGCGCCAGCCGGTGGTGGAGCCCGAGCGGCAGGTGGTGCCGCCGATCGGGGTCACCGACGAGCCCGCGACGATCACGTCCGAGCCGCTGGAGTAGCGGTCGACCAGTGCCGTCGACGCGGCCGAGGTGCTGCTCACCCGGATGATGCCGTAGTCGTTGGTGGGGAACGACGATCCGGCGACCGGGCCGATGGTCCCGCCCGTGCCGGACACGGTGCCGCCGAGGTTGGTGCAGTGCCCCGCGGTGATCACGTAGCGGGTGCCCGCGGAGTTGCGGGCGTTGAATCCGACCGAGCAGCGGCCGCTGCCGAAGTAGATCGCCTGGCCGCCGATGATGCTCCACATCGGACGCACCGCGTCGGTCGCGTGCTCGACCCGCAGGCCCGGCACGCCGGCCGCCTTGGCCCAGGCCACACCGGCCGGGTCGGACTTGAGCACCGACACCACGACCTCGTTGGTCGTGACGTCGACGTACCAGCCGGTGACCGTGGCGGGCACCCCGGCGGCGGCCTTGCTGTCCAACGTGGACTTACTGGCGTTCAGGGTGGCGGCGCTGTGCTTGACCACCTTCGCCAGGGCGCCGGACGCACGGACCTCGTCGGCGCGGGCGGCGTCGGTGACACCGACGACGAGCTTGCCCGTCGTGGCGTCGAACCAGGAGTTCGCGAACGAGCCGCCCAAACGCTGGCTCAGTGATTGTTGGGTCGCGGCAATGGTGTCCGGGCTCGCCGAAGCGTCCAAAACGGACGGTGCGGCGGCGGCCGACACGGGCGCCACGAGCGCTACCGCGGTGACGGCAACGCCCGCGGCGGCAACTAAGGTATGAAGGAATCGTCGACTCACGTACGGCCTCCAAAGGCAGGGAGATCGGGCCGGAAGTAGTGGACGGTGTACACCTGTCGAGTGACGCTACGGCAGCGCTGTAGCTGTCGGTAGCGGCTATCTGTGGGCTCTGCGCAGCGGAGATTTCGGTTACTTAGTCACGAACTGTGCATATGTCCGGCATGTGGGTGACGCCGCCGCGCGGGCACCTACCCCGCTTGCCCTAAAGGGCACACTCCCCGTGCGCTTCCCAGTTTTCCCAGTTCCCGATCGGCGTCCTTACGATGGACCTCCGGTACGGCAAGAGGGGCGGCCAGGTGGGCAGCGGCATGGACAGGGTGCGGGGGCTGGGGCGCGTCGAGGAGGGCGCGGAGCCGGACTACCGGTTCACCCTCGCCAACGAGCGGACCTTCCTCGCCTGGGTGCGCACGGCGCTGGCGCTGATCGCGGGCGGCGTCGCGGTCGCGCAGTACCTGCCGGATCTCGGCACCCCGGTGGTCCGCGCGCTCATCGGAGTGGGCCTGGTGGCGCTGGGCACCGCGCTCGCCGCGCTCAGCCACCGCCGCTGGCGGCGCACCGAACGCGCCATGCGCCTGGGGCAAGCCCTGCCCGCCAACCCCCAGATCCCGCTGCTGGCGTTCGGCGTCACGGCCGTCGCCGTCGCGGCTCTCGTGCTCGTCGTGCTCGACACCCGGTGAATGCACAAGGTCGTGTCCCGTGGGACACGACCTAGCGCCCTGGGGCCGGTCCGGCACGGCCTGGCCCCAGGGCGCGCACTGTGCCACGGGTCTCGCCCCGTCGAGGAGGGTTGCGACGGGCCTCGATGCGGAACCGTGCGTCTGGTGCCCAGGCAGTATCTGCTTGTCCCAGGGTCCGGTCTAGGTCTACCGACCGGTAATCGAACAGGCGGTGATCCGCGCACGCACCGTGTGAATCAGTCACTCGATCGAGGGGCAGTCCGCCCGAAGCGGGTGCTTTCCAGACAAATGTGCGTAGCGTGGCCGCCTAGAGGGAAGTCGCAGGTCAGACTGCTGTCGGGGACGGCGTCAGGACAGCCGGGCAGGGGTGTGACAGTTGGACGGATCGGCATATCAACGGGCGCTTGGGCGCGAACTGCTGCAGTTGCGCGTCCGGCGCAAGTGGACACGGGCGCAGTTGGTGCAGCGGCTGCCCGGCGAACTGTCCGCGCAAGCGCTCGCCTCCTATGAGACCGGCACCCGCTCGTGCACCGTGGTCCGCTTCGTCGAACTGTGCGCGGCGCTCGACGCCTCGCCGCACGCGCTGCTGGAGCGGGTGCACGGCCAAGTGTCCAACGAGGACTACCCGGCCTACCTTCGGATCGACCTGGTGCGCCTGGCCGCCCACGACCACCACAAGCTCGCGCCCGCGCGGCGGTGGGCGGCCGCCGAGGTCGCCCGGCACGCCGCGCCCACCCGCGATCTCGACCTCGGCGCGCTGGAGGCGCTCGCCGCGCTGTGCGGGCTGCCCGCGATCGAGCTGATCCGGGTGCTGCGCGCGGGCTGATTTCCGGCGGGGGCGGGGTGTCGATTCAGCCGGTGAATTTCTTTCCACCGGTGGCGCAATGTCACGCCACTGGGGGTGGTTGTCGGCACTGCGTGAGAATTCCGATCCCGCCGTCCGTCGTGAGGATGATCGAAACCTGCAGGTTGCCCGTTCTTTTCTGCTGTCCACTCGTGAACCTGACGATTTCGCCGCACGGTCGGGGTGCACCAGTCGACAGGAGAAATCCCGATGGCCGTCGCCCGCTTCCAGCTCTACCGATCCGCTGACTCGGGTGTGACCTGGCGCTTCCTCTCCGCCAACAACCGCAGTATCGGCCAGGCGGCCACCGTCTTCGCCGACGCCGGAAGCTGCGCGCGAGCGGTACTTGAGCTGCGCGAACGACTCGCAGGCGCGTCCGCGATCACCAGCAGGGAAGGGTCGGCCGGAGAACGAGCAGCTCATGGTCGGCGACCCGGACGCGCTGGTCCCCGTGGTGCTGTGGGCGCTGATCCTGGCCGCCGCCGCGTTCGTGGTGGTCTACCTGCGGTCCCGAGTCGGCCGCTGGCACGCCTGGGTGATCGGCGTGCCGCTGATCGGCGCGCTCGGCATCACCCTCGCCGACCAGGCCGCCGCCCTGCTCCCCAACCTGCTGTGACCGACCTGAGCACGGAGACCGCGATGACCCTCACGATGCCCACCACGACCCTGGCCGCGATCGACGCGCGCTCGGTGTCGGCCTGGTTCGGCGAGCGCAAGGTGCTCGACCGGGTGTCGCTGCTCATGCCCGCCGGGACGGTGACGGCGCTGATCGGGCCGTCCGGCTGCGGCAAGTCGACGTTCCTGCGGATTCTGAACCGGATGCACGAGCTGATCCCCGGCGCCACCCTCGCAGGCGAGGTACTGCTCTCCGGCGCGGACATCTACGACGCGGGCCGCAAGCTCACCGACGCGCGCAGGCAGATCGGCATGGTGTTCCAGAAGCCCAACCCGTTCCCGGCGATGTCGATCTACGACAACGTGGTCGCCGGGCTCAAGCTCACCGGCAGCCGCGTCCGCAAGTCCGAAAAGGACGCTCTGGTGCAGGAGTGTCTGGCCAAGGCCGGGCTGTGGAACGAGGTCCGCGACCGGCTGCGCCAGCCGGGCGGCGCCCTCTCGGGTGGCCAGCAGCAGCGGCTGTGCATCGCGCGCTCGCTCGCCGTGCGGCCCAAGGTGCTGCTGATGGACGAGCCGTGCTCGGCGCTCGACCCGACCTCGACCCGGCGCATCGAGCAGACCATCGCCGAACTGGCGCACGAGGTGACGATCGTGATCGTCACGCACAATATGCAGCAGGCGGCCCGCGTCTCGCAGCAATGCGCGTTCTTCCTCGCCGAGCAGGGCACCCCGGGCGTCATCGTCGAGGCGGGCCCGACCAGGACGATCTTCGACTCGCCCACCGACCAGCGCACCTCGGACTACGTGCACGGCCGCTTCGGCTGACCCCTCGCCCGCGTCCGCTCGCCCGCGTCCGGTCGTGCGGCACCCGCCGAGCAGGTAGCGTGCGGTGCCAGGGATGTCCGACGTCGGGGGTTTGCGCGTGGATCTGCGCCTGGAGGAGCCGCCCGCTGCCGGGGTGGTGTTGGTGGCCATCGGCGGGGAGGTCGACCTGGTGGCGGCGGGGGTGCTGGAGCGGTTCCTGCTCGGCGCGGTCGCTGAGCAGCGCAGCGCGGCCCCGGGCCTGATCATCGACCTGTCCGACGCGGAGTTCTTCGGCTGCGCGGGCCTCAACGCGCTGCTCTCCGCCCAGCGCAGACTCGAACGCGACGGGGGCTGGCTGCGCCTGGTCGACCCGTCCGCCGCGGTGGCCCGCGTGCTCGACGTCGAGGGCATGAACACCACGCTGCGGATCACCTGCGCGGACGACGAGGACTGATCCGGCGATTTCCGGGTATCCTGGGCGCCGCGTCCCAGGGCGCACCCGGTCCGCGGGAAGGGCAGAGCCCACCTGGTCGACGCGGTACCTCGCAGTGCCCCTCTTTCTTCGGCCCGAGCACGCGGACACCGGGCGCACCTGGAGAAGGAGGCCGCCGTGCCCGTGTATCCCCTGCCCGACAGCGCCAGCCTGGAGCACCTGCGCAAGCAGGCCAAAGACCTGCTCGCCCAGCACCCGACGGGCGGTGAGTGGGCCACCGGTCTGGTCGCCGAGTTCCACCCCGACCCGGCCGCCCCGCTCAAGCTCTCCGGCGCGCAGCTCGTCGTCGCCCGGCAGTACGGCTTCCCGAGTTGGCCGAAGCTGGTCGCGCACCTGCGTGTCGTCGCCGAGTACTCCCGGTCGCCGCACCAGGTCACGGAGTTCGCCGACCCCGAGGCCGAGTTCCTTGCGCACGCCTGCCTTGTCTATGGCGGCGACAGTCCACTTCGGAGGGACCGGGCCAGGGCGCTGCTCGCCGCGCACCCGGAGATCGCGACCGCGAGCATGTACACCATCGCCGCGCTCGGCGACGCCGACGCGGCGCGCGCCCTGCTGGCCCGCGATCCCGCGCGGGCCCGGCTCGCGGGCGGCCCGTACGACTGGGAGCCGCTGCTCTACCTCGCCTATTCCCGTGTGGACGGTGGCGACCCGGTTGCCGTCGCGCGGCTGCTGCTCGACGCGGGCGCCGACCCGAACGCCGGGTATCTGTGGGAGGGGCTGACCTCGCCGTTCACCGCACTGACCGGCGTGTTCGGCGAGGGTGAGGGCGGGGTGAACCAGCCGCGGCACCCGGCGCAGGAGCCGCTGGCCCGGGTGCTGTTGAGCGCGGGCGCCGACCCGAACGACAGCCAGACCCTCTACAACCGCATGTTCAACGCCGACGACAGCCACCTGCGGCTGTTGTTCGAGTTCGGTCTCGGCCGCGGCGACGGCGGTCCGTGGCACGCGCGGCTCGGCTCGGCCCACCAGACTCCCGCCGAGATGCTGCACGACGTGCTGCTGTGGGCCGCGTCCCACAACCAGCGCGACCGGGTCGCGCTGCTGTTGGCGAACGGCGTGCACCCGGCCGGGCCGCACCAGGGCCATCCCGCGCACGGCGGTCGCGGGCCGCTCGAACTCGCTGTCCGCGCGGGCAGCCCCGAGATCGCCGACCTGCTCGTCGCGGCGGGCGCGTCGATGGTGGAGTTGGACGAGGTCGCCCGCTTCCTCGCCGCCGCCATGCGCGGCGACGCCGACGCGGTCCGGGCGGCCAGCCCCGACCTGGTCGCGCGGGCCATCGCCCGGGAGCCGACGGCGGTGGTCTACGCCGCCGAGGTCGGCAGCCTCGACGCGGTCCGGCTGCTGGCGGGCGCCGGTTTCGACGTCAACGCCGCCAGCCGCGAGACCGCGCTGCACCAGGCCGCCTTCACCGGCAACCTCCCCCTGGCGCGGCTGCTGCTCGATCTCGGCGCCGATCCGTCCATAGCGGACTGTTCGCACAACTCGACGCCGTTGGGCTGGGCCGAGTACAACGAACAGCACGAGGTCGCGGCCTTCCTGCGCACCCGCTGACCAGGGCGGCGAGGCCTGGTGTGGTCGGGGTTCATGGCGCGGCGGTCTCCCGCGCGGGGTGGGGTCAACGGTTGTACCCCGCGCGGCGGAGGGCGTCGGCCAGGGAGCCCGCCGCGGGTGGGGAGTCGGCGCGTTTGCCCTGGGGGGTCTGGCCGCGCGGGCTCTCGCTGCGACCGCCGCCCTGGCCGCGACCGCCGCCCCGGCCACCCTCGCGGCGCTGGCCCGCGGGGGACTGACCCGGGGTAGGTACCTCGTCGTCCAGGCGGAGGGTGAGGGAGATCCGTTTGCGCGGGATGTCGACCTCCAGCACCTTGACCTTCACCACGTCGCCCGACTTGACCACGTCGCGGGGGTCTTTGACGAAGGTCTTCGACAGGGCCGAGACGTGCACCAGGCCGTCCTGGTGGACACCGACGTCGACGAACGCGCCGAAGGCGGCCACGTTGGTGACCACGCCCTCCAGCGTCATCCCCGGCCGGAGGTCGGACAGCTTCTCCACGCCCTCGGCGAACGTCGCCGTCTTGAACGCCGGGCGGGGGTCGCGGCCGGGCTTCTCCAGCTCGGCCAGAATGTCGGTGACGGTGGGCAGGCCGAAGGTCTCGTCGACGAACGACTGCGGGCGCAGGGCGCGGAGCCTGCCCGTGTTGCCGATCAGCGCGGGCAGGTCACCGCCGGTCTCGGCCAGGATGCGCCGGACCACCGGATACGCCTCCGGGTGCACGCTGGACGCGTCGAGCGGGTCGTCGCCCGTGGGGATGCGCAGGAAGCCCGCGCACTGCTCGAACGCCTTCGCACCCAGGCGGGCCACGTCCTTGAGGCCCTTGCGGGACCGGAACGGGCCGTGCGCGTCGCGGTGGGCGACGATGTTCTCGGCGAGCCCGGCGCCGATGCCCGACACGCGGGTGAGCAGCGGCGCGGACGCGGTGTTCACGTCGACGCCGACGCCGTTGACGCAGTCCTCGACCACCGCGTCGAGCGAGCGCGACAGCTTCACCTCGGACAGGTCGTGCTGGTACTGCCCGACGCCGATGGACTTCGGGTCGATCTTGACCAGCTCGGCCAGCGGGTCCTGCAGGCGGCGCGCGATGGACACCGCGCCGCGCAGCGACACGTCGAGCTCGGGCAGCTCGGCCGAGGCGAACGCCGACGCGGAGTACACCGACGCGCCCGCCTCCGACACCACGATCTTGGTCAGCTTGAGGTCGGCGAACTTCGCGATCAGCTCGGCCGCGAGCTTGTCGGTCTCCCGTGACGCGGTGCCGTTGCCGATGGCGATCAGCTCGACCCGGTGCCGCGCCGCGAGCCGCGCGAGCACCGCGAGCGCCTCGTCCCAGCGCTGCTGCGGCACGTGCGGGTAGATCGTCTCGGTGGCGACCACCTTGCCGGTCGCGTCGACCACCGCGACCTTGACCCCGGTGCGGAAGCCCGGGTCGAGGCCCATCGTGGCCCGGCTGCCCGCGGGCGCGGCGAGCAGCAGATCGCGCAGGTTCGCCGCGAACACGCGCACCGCCTCGTCCTCGGCGCCCTGGCGCAGCCTGCCGCGCAGGTCGATGCCGAGGTGGACCAGGATGCGTGTGCGCCACGCCCAGCGCACCGTGTCGCACAGCCACTTGTCGCCGGGGCGGCCGCGGTCGGCGACGCCGAAGCGTTGCGCGATCCGCAGCTCGTAGTCGGTGCGGACCGGCGGGACCACCGTCTGGTCGACCTCCGGGCTCGGCTCCAGCGCGAGGTCGAGCACCTCTTCCTTCTCACCGCGGAACATCGCCAGGATGCGGTGCGATGGCAGCTTGCCGAACGGCTCGGAGAACTCGAAGTAGTCGGCGAACTTCGCGCCGTCCTCCTCCTTGCCCGGACGCACCGCGGCGGCCAGCACGCCGCGGTTCCACATCCGCTCGCGCAGCTCGCCGATCAGGTCGCCGTCCTCGGCGAACCGCTCGACCAGGATCGACCGCGCGCCGTCGAGCGCGGCTGTCGCGTCGGCGACGCCCTTGTTCGCGTCGATGTACCCGGCCGCCACCTCGCGCGGGTCGTGCGTCGGGTCGCCGATCAGCCGGTCGGCCAGTGGCTCCAGGCCTGCCTCGCGCGCGATCTGTGCCTTGGTGCGCCGTTTCGGCTTGAACGGCAGGTAGATGTCTTCCAGCCGGGCCTTGGAGTCGGCCGCCATGATCTGCGCGGCCAGCGCGTCGTCCAGCTTGCCCTGTTCGCGGATCGAGTCGAGGACGGCCGCGCGGCGCTCCTCCAGCTCGCGCAGGTACCGCAGCCGCTCCTCCAGGGTGCGGAGCTGGGTGTCGTCCAGGGTCTCGGTGACCTCTTTGCGGTAGCGCGCGATGAAGGGCACCGTTGCCCCGCCGTCGAGCAGGTCGACGGCGGCGGCGACCTGCCGCTCCCGCACCCCGAGCTCTTCGGCGATGCGCTGGTGGATCGTCTGCGCTGGCGCTGTCATCCGCTCCCGCTCCACTTTCTGATCGGTGTTTCCCCTGATCTGCATTCTGTCGGACGACGGGGCATCGTGGGCGCAAGGGCTCGGACCTGTGGACAATTTGGGCGGTTGTGGACAACTGGAAGGCGGCGCATGCGGATCGGGCTGTTCGTGACGTGCTTCAACGACACGGTGTTCCCCGAGTCGGCGCGAGCGGTGGTGCGCGTGCTGGAGCGGTTGGGTCACCAGGTGGTCTTCCCGCCCGCCCAGACCTGTTGCGGCCAGCTCCACTTCAACACCGGCTACCAGCGCGAATGCGTGCCCCTGGTGCGCAAGTTCGTCACTGACTTCGCCGGGCTCGACCACGTCGTGTCGCCGTCGGCGTCCTGCGTGGCGATGGTGCGCGAGTACCACGCGCGGGTGGCCGAGGTGTCCGGCGACGCCGGGCTGGCGCGGGCGGTCGCCGAGACCGCGCCGCGCGTCCTGGAGTTCACCGAGCTGCTGGTGGACGTGCTCGGGATGACCGACGTCGGCGCCGCGTTCCCGCACCGGGTCACCTACCACCCGACCTGCCACGGCCTGCGCGTGCTCGACCTCGGCGACCGACCCACCCTGCTGCTGCGGGCGGTGCGCGGCCTGCGGCTGCTCGACCTGCCCGGCGCCCGCGAGTGCTGCGGGTTCGGCGGCACGTTCGCGCTGAAGAACGCCGACACTTCGGTGGCCATGGGCGCCGACAAGGCAAGGCACGTCGTGGAAACCGGCGCCGAAGTGCTGGCGGCTGTGGACAACTCCTGCCTGATGCACGTCGGTGGCCTACTGTCGCGGCAGCGAGCGGGCGTGCGGGTCATGCACGTCGCGGAGATCCTGGCCGAGGAGGGCGCGTGACCGGTGTGTGGATGGGCATGCCCGCGTTCCCGGCAGGCGCGCGCGAAGCGTTGGCGGACGGGCAGTTGCGGGCGAATCTGCGCACCGCCACCGGCACGATCCGCGCCAAGCGGGCCGCGGTCGTCGCCGAGCGCGCCGACTGGGAGCAGCTTCGCCTGGCGGGCAAGGCGATCAAGGACAGGGCTCTGCGCGACCTCGACACGCACCTGGTTCGCCTGGAGGGCAAGGTAACCGCGGCCGGGGGAGTGGTGCACTGGGCGCGCGACGCCGCCGAGGCGAACCGGATCGTGGTCGGGCTGGTTCGCGCGGCGGGCGCGGCCGAGGTGGTCAAGGTGAAGTCCATGGCCACCCAGGAGATCGAGCTGAACGAGGCGCTGGCCGCGGCCGGGATCACCGCGCACGAGACCGATCTGGCCGAGCTGATCGTCCAATTGGGACACGACCGCCCGTCGCACATCCTGGTGCCCGCGATCCACCGCAACCGCGCGCAGATCCGCGACCTGTTCCGGCGCGCGATGCCGGGCGCCCCCGCCGACCTCACCGACGACCCGGTCGCGCTGGCCGGTGCCGCACGGGCGCACCTGCGGCGCGAGTTCCTCTCGGCGCGGGTCGCGGTGTCGGGGGCCAACTTCGCCGTGGCCGAGACGGGGTCGCTGGTCGTGGTCGAGTCCGAGGGCAACGGCCGGATGTGTCTGACGCTGCCCGAGGTGCTGATCAGCGTGGTCGGCATCGAGAAGGTGGTGCCCACCTGGGCCGATCTTGAGGTGATGCTGCAACTGCTGCCGCGCTCGTCCACGGGCGAGCGGATGAATCCGTACACCTCGACCTGGTGCGGCGTCACCCCGGGCGACGGCCCGCGCGAGTTCCATCTGGTGCTGCTGGACAACGGCCGCACCGCCGCGCTGGCCGACGAGATCGGCCGCGACGCGCTGCGCTGCATCCGGTGCTCCGCCTGCCTGAACGTCTGCCCGGTCTACGAGCGCACCGGCGGGCACGCCTACGGCTCGGTCTACCCCGGCCCGATCGGCGCCATCCTCACCCCGCAGCTCCGCGGGGTCGACGCCGACCCGGTGAGCCGCAGCCTGCCCTACGCCTCCACGCTGTGCGGCGCGTGCTACGAGGTGTGCCCGGTGCTGATCGACATCCCGAAAGCGTTGGTACACCTGCGATCCCAGGTCGTCGATGCGCACCGCGGCAGGCCGTCGGCGGAGCGGGTGGCCATGCGCGCGGCCGCGTGGGTCTTCGGCCACGCGCGCAGACTGGCTGTCGCACAACGGTTTGCCGCGCTCGGTGGCCGAGTCCTGGGCAGCCGCGGCAGGCTCCCCGGCCCGCTAGCGGGCTGGACCGACGCGCGCGACGCGCCCGTGCCGCCGCCGGAGTCCTTCCGCGAGTGGTGGAAGAGCCGGGGGACAGGCTGATGGACGCCCGTACGGAGATCCTGGCCAGGGTGCGCGCGGCCCTCGGCGACGCCCGCGAAGACGTCGTGGTCCCGCGCGACTACCAGCGCGACGCGGGTGCGCACGACGTGGTGGCGCTGTTCGCCGAGCGCACCGCCGACTACCGCGCCGTCGTGCACCGGGTGTCACCGGCGGACCTGAGCGAGGCCGTCGCGGCCGCACTCCGAACCGCGGGCGTGCGTACTCTCGTTGTCCCGCGAGACATCCCGGCGGACTGGCTGTCCGAAGTGGACGCTGTGGTCCGAGCGGACGACCCACCGCTCACCGTGCGCGACCTCGACGCCGCCGACGGCGTGCTCACCGGCTGCGCGATAGCCGTGGCCGAGACGGGCACCATTGTCCTCGACGCGGGCCCGGCCCAGGGCCGACGCGCGCTGACCCTGGTGCCCGACTACCACCTGTGCGTCGTGCGGGCGGACCAGATCGTGGGCACCGTGCCCGAGGCGGTGGCCGCCGTCGCCGCCACGGCCCCGCTGACCTGGATCAGCGGCCCGTCGGCCACCAGCGACATCGAACTGCACCGGGTGGAGGGCGTGCACGGCCCCCGCACGCTCGTGGTGCTGGTCGTCGGCTGACGCGAACGGGCCCCACTCCACCCGCGGAGTGGGGCCCGGTCGCGGAAGTCTGGAACGTCAGAGCGGGGTCACGCCGGTGGCCTGCGGGCCCTTGGCGCCCTGTCCGACCTCGTAGCGCACCTTCTGGTTCTCCTCCAGAGTGCGGAATCCGCTCGACTGGATCTCCGAGTAGTGCACGAACACATCGGAGCTGCCGTCGTCGGGGGCGATGAAGCCGAAGCCCTTCTCCGAGTTGAACCACTTGACGGTGCCCTGGGCCATGCTTGTCTCCTAGCTGTCCTGCGTGTGTGCCGCGCTTGCGGACACCCTGTTCACCACTTGGGCGGACGCCCGCCGCGCCAACGCAACTACGGTGGCGACGCGAGCGACCACGGTCAGTCAACCACAAGCGGTGTCCGCCCGGGAGGGGTAAAAAGCTACTTCCCGGACGCCAGCGCGGACAGCGCGCACAGCACGGACCAGCCCCCCGCGACCACCGCCGACTTGCGCCGCGCGTCGGCGTCGGCCAGGCCGGTGCCGAACCCGACCGCGTCGCCGAGGTCGGACACCACGCGCACGGCGATCGCCGCGCGCAGCGGCGCCCCGGGAGGCGCGAACACCATCGCGAGCCCGGTGGCGATGTCGCGGACGCCGATGCTCCTGGTCAGCACCGCGACGCCGCGAGCGGGGGCGCCGTCGCTGTCGACCAGGCCGGTCGGCTTCGCCATCAGCTCGGGTCGGATGGTCACGGCGGCGCCGTAGACGGCGGTCGCGGCGCCGAGCGCCCGGGGGATCCATGTCAGGTTCGCCATTCCCGGGAGGCTACCGACGCTCACCCGACGATGCCGCGCAGAACCTCGCGCACCGACCGCCGGATCTCGTCCACCTCCAGCGCCCGGCGCCCGGCGCCCGCGATCCGGTCGAACATCAACCCGTCCAGACATGCCACCAGGGCCCGCCCCCGGCGCTCCGCGTCGCTCACCCCGGCCGCGGTGAGCAGGGTGGCCGCCAGCTCGCGGTATTGCTCGCCCACGGCCACCAGCGCGGCCCGCAGTTCGGGTCGGCGGGTGGCCTCCAGCGACAGTTCGTACCGCGCCAGCAGCCGCTCCCGGTCGACGGTCGCCGCCCGGTCGATCACCCCGGTCATCAGCTCGGCGAGCAGGCCGACGTCGATCCGGTCCGGCAGGGGCGTCACGGGTGCCAGGGCGGCGGAGTCCAGCTCGGCCAGCCGGGTCACGGTCGCGGCCAGCAACGCCTGCCGGGTGCGGAAGTAGTACGAGCACGATCCCTCGGCCAGCCCCGCGGCGCGGTCGACGGCCCGGTGGGTCAGGCCGCGCAGGCCGTCGCGGGCGAGCGTGGCGATGGCGGCGTCGGTGATCCGGTCGCGCCGCTCGATGGCCGTTGTCATGCGCCCACTCTACAGGTGTAGAGTGACTCTACGGATGTAGAGGAGGTGGTCGGCATGCGGACCGCGGCGATCGTCGGCGGCGGCATCGGTGGTCTGGCGACCGCGATCGGGCTGTCCCGGCGCGGCTGGCAGGTGCGGGTCTACGAGCAAGCGGCGGGCTTCACCGAGGTGGGCTCGGGGATCTCGCTGTGGGCCAACGCGCTGCGCGCGCTCGACGCGCTCGGCGTCGGCGAGCAGGTGCGGGCCAGGGGAATCCGCCCCGGCCGCGGCGGATTCCGCGACCGGCGCGGCCGGTGGATCATGCGTGACGCGGTCGCACCGACCGAGCTGGTCATGCTGCACCGAGCCGACCTGCTGCGCATCCTGCTCGACGCCGTGCCGCCGGAATCGCTGCGCCCCGGCGAGCGCGTCGACACGCCCGGGATCGAGGACGGCCGAGCCGTGGTCGGTTCGTCCACTGTGGACCTGCTGGTCGGCGCGGACGGCCTGCGCAGCCGGGTGCGGCGGACCTTCTGGCCGCAGGCACCCGAGCCGCGCTACACCGGGCGCTCCGCCTGGCGGATGCTGGTGCCCGCCAAGGAGATCGCGCCCTTCGACGGCTGCGAGACCTGGCGCGACGGGCTGGTCTTCGGCGCGTTTCCGATGGGCGAGCGCCTCTACTGCTACGCCGCGGCCGTCGTGCCGGAGAACGGCCGCGGCAAGCTGGCCGAACTGCGCGCGCGGTACGCGGGCTGGCCCGACCCGATCCCCGCGGTGCTCGCCGCCGCCGAGGAAGACACCGTGCTGCGCCACGACCTGTACCGCCTGCCGCCGCTGCCGAGCTACGTGCACGGCCCGGTCGTGCTGCTCGGCGACGCGGCGCACGCCATGCCGCCGTCGCTGGGCCAGGGCGCCTGCCAGGCCCTGGAAGACGCCGCCACCCTCGCCGCGCTGGCTTCCGCCGACGACCTGACGGCCGGGCTGGCCTGCTACGACGCCGCGCGCAGGCCGCGCACCCAGGCGATCTCCCGGCGCTCCGAGGCGGCGGGGAAGATGGCGCACCTGGCGTGGCGTCCGGCCGCCGCCGCCCGCGACCTCGGCCTGCGCGTGGTGCCCTCGTCGCTGTTCCTCCGCTCGATCGCGCCCCTGCTCGACTGGCGCCCGCCCGCGTAGCCGGTGCACGCCGGTGGGAAAATCGGCGCTGTGGATCTCTGGCAGCAGCTTTTCGGCGACCAATGGCGCCCGCCCGCGACCATGGTCCTGGTCACCGCCGCGCTCGCGGTGGCCGTGGTCGTGGTCAACGGGCTGTGGCGACCGGCCCGCAACGTCATCACGATCGTGCACGAGGCGGGCCACGCGCTCATCGCCGTGCTGGTCGGCAGGCGGTTGTCGGGCATCCGACTGCACTCCGACACCTCGGGCGTCACGGTGTCCCGGGGGCGCCCGGACGGGCCGGGAATGGTGTGCACCGCGCTCGCGGGCTACGTCGCGCCGTCGCTGCTCGGCCTCGGGTTCGCCGCGCTGCTCGGCACCGACCGGGTCACCGCGCTGCTGGTGACCTGCGCGCTGCTGCTGTTCGCGGTACTGATCATGGTGCGTAACGTGTACGGGGTGGTGACGGTGGTGGCCACGGGTGCCGTGCTGTTCGCCGTCTCGTGGTTCGCCACCGACGAGATCCAGGCCGCCTTCGCCTACCTGATCACCTGGTTCCTGCTGCTCGGCGGCGTCCGGCCGGTCGCGGAGTTGCAGACCAAGCGCAGGCGCGGGCACGCCCGCGACTCCGACGCCGACCAGCTCGCCCGGCTCACCGGCGCGCCCGGCTTCTTCTGGGTGGGCTCGTTCGCGCTGATCAACCTCGGCGCGCTGGTGCTCGCCGCGGGCTGGCTGCTGCTCTGAACCTAGGCTGGTGGCCATGCCCCGACTGACCAGGGCGGAGAGCCAGGCCCGCACCCGCGAGCTGCTCGTCGCCACCGCGAAGCAGCTCTTCCTGCGCGACGGCTACCACGCGACCTCGCTGGAGAAGGTGGCCGACGCGGCGGGCTTCTCCAAGGGCGCGGTGTACTCGAACTTCCGCAACAAGGACGAACTGTGCCTCGCCGTGCTCGACGACATCCACGCCGAGCAGCTCCTCGCCATCGCCCAGGCCATCGGCGGCAAGCCGCTGGACGACGCCATCGCGGTGTTCTCCGAGTGGGCAGAGCGGATGATCGGCGATGAGGGCTGGACGGTGCTGGAGGTCGAGTTCGCCGTGCAGGCGCGCCGCGACCCGGCGCTGCGGGCCGAACTCGCCGCCCGCGACCGGGCGGTGCGCGCGGCGATCACCGCGCTCGCCCAGGACCTGTCCGACCGCACCGGGCCCGGTCCGCTGCCGCCCGCCGACCTGGCCACCGCGCTGCTCAGCCTGGGCATCGGCCTGGGCATCCAGCGGGTGATCGACCCGACGCTGCCGGTCCACGTGCTCGCCGACACGCTGCGCGTCCTGCTTCCGTCCACTGTGGACACACGGGCCAAGTGACTCGCGAGTACGAATGCGACTGGTCACAATGTCACCTCGGGTGCGGGGTGTCGCACCGATCGTGGCGCGAGAGGCAGTCGACGTGACCGAACCGAAGCCGCCGCCGCGGCGCACCCAGCGCGAACGCCGCGAGGCGACGGTCGGCAAGCTGATCGACGCCACCATCGACGCCATCTCCGAGGTCGGCTACGCCCGCGCGTCGGTCCAGGAGATCTGCGGCCGCGCCGGCGTCTCGCACGGCGGGCTGTTCCGACACTTCGAGACCCGGCTCGACCTCATCGTCACCGCATCCGAAGAGGTCGGCAGGCGCCAGATCGCGAATTTCCTGGCCCGCATCGGCCCGGTGTCCGCCGAGGAGACCGACTTCCTCGACGTGCTGCGCGCCATCCGCGCCGCCTCCCGTTCGCCGCTCAACATCGTCTGGTTCGAACTGCTGCTCGCCGCCCGCACCGACGACGACCTGCGCGCCCGGCTCGTCCCGACCATCGAGAGTTTCTCCCGCGACATCTACCTCACCGCGCTGAAGATCCCCGCGATCGCCGCCCAGCCCGACGAGAGCCGCCAGGCCGCGGTGTTCACCGGCCTGCACATGTTCGACGGCGAGAGCTTCTTCGACTCGGTGTACTCCCGCCCGGACCTCGACGAGAAGCGGCTGCGCATCGTGGCGAACTTCTACCAGTCCACTGTGGACCGTTAGGCGAGCGTCGCGCCGACGAACTGGGTCACGCCCGCGAAACGGACGTCGACGGCGGTGAACCCGCGCTCGGTGAGCAGGTTCGCGATCTCGCCCCGGTCGAACATCCGCTGCCCCGACGCCACGCCCAGCGCGGTGTCCACCGTCCGCGCGGGCTGCCACGCGTGCCGCGCGGTGGTCAACAGGGCCAGCCTGCCGCCGGGCCGCAGCACCCGGGCGAACGACGACAACGCCGCCGCGGGCTCGGCGAACATGTGCAGCGCGGCGAAGCAGCACACCGCGTCCACCGACCCGTCGCGCAGCGGCGGGCGCACCGCGTCCGCGCGCAGGTAGGCCACCGGGGAGTCGACCGGCGTGGCCGCCACCGCCTTGGCCAGCATCGGGCTCGACGCGTCGAGCCCGACAGCCAGGCCGTCCGCGCCGACGACGCCGCCGAAGTGCCGGGTGAACCCGCCGGTCCCACACGCCACGTCGAGCACGGTGTCCCCGGGCCCGAGGCCCAGCAGCCGCACCGCCAGCGCGTGCTCGCCCGCCATGCTCGGCCCCGTCGGCCCCTTGGCGATCCGGCCGAGCGCGGGCCGCCACCAGCGCTCGTAGACCGTCGGCAGCATGCCCGTGCGCATCAGCCGCTGCGTGATCCCGGTCGGCGGCCCAGCCTGCTCGGCCTCGCCCAGCAGGTTCAGGTAGCCGTGCGCGATGTCCGGGTCGACCGGCGGTTCGGCCAGCAGGGTCAGCAGCTTGGTCACCGCACCATCGGACCACGGACCGCGATGAGGCACACTTTGACCCTCCCACCAGGCCAGTCGAAGGGAACCAGCCGTGTTGGACGACCAGGTCACGGCCATCGGCGAGGTGGTCGCGGACTGCGCGGCCAAGGCGAAGCGGGCCGCCCCGGCGCTGGCGCGAGCCACCGACGAGGCCGTCGACGCCGCCATCGGCGAGATGGCCGCCCGGCTGTCCTCGGCACGGGCGAAGGTGCTCGCCGCGAACGCCGAGGACGTCGCCGCCGCCGAGGCCGCGGGCATGAGCAGCGGCCTGCTCGACCGGCTGCGGATCACCGAGGAGCGGCTGGCGGACATGGCCGAGCAGTTGCGGCTGCTCGCGTCGGTGCCGCACCAGGTCCGCTCGACGCGCATCGGCACCCTCGACGGCGGCCTGCAACTCGTCGAACTGCGTCGACCGGTCGGCGTCATCGGCGCCAACTACGAGGCCCGCCCGAACGTCACCGTCGACGTGGCCTCGCAACTCGTGAAATCCCGCAACGCGGGCGTGCTGCGCACCGGGTCCGCCGCACTGCGTTCGGCGTCCGCGCTGCTGCGCGAGGTCATCGCGCCGGGCCTGTCCGACGCCGACATCGACCCGGACGTGATCCAGCTCGTGCCCAGCGCCGACCGCGCCGCCGCGGCCGCGCTGGTCGAGCTGCCCGCCCTGGTGCCGCTGGTCATCCTGCGCGGCAGCGGCGAGAGCACCCGCGAGTTGGGCCGCCGGGCCGCCGCGCACGGTGTGCGCACCCTCGCCCACGCCGACGGCGGCGGCGTCCTCTATTACGACGAGCACGCCGACCCCGACGTCGCCGCCGACCTGATCCGGCGCAGCCTCGACCGCCTCGGCGTGTGCAACCGGCTCAACCTGCTCTTGGTGCACCGAGCCGTCTATAACACTGTGCTGCCCGGCGTCCTGGCCGCGCTCGACGGCGTCGGCGTCAAGGCATCGCTACCGCCGCACGACCACGCCATCGGCTACGAGTGGGCGCTGGACGCCGAGCGCGAGGCCACCGTCACCGTCGCGCCCGTGGACGACCTGCGTCACGCCGCCCGCATCGCCGACGAGGACACCTCCGGGCTGGCCGCGGGCATCGTCACCGAGAACGAGGCGGCCGCCGAGGAATTCATGGCCGCCTACACCGGCACGGGCGTGTTCTGGAACGCGCCGACGCGGCTGCTGGACGGCTTCAAGCTGCTCGGCGTGCCCGAGACCGGCATCAACATCGACCGCGTGCCCGGGCCGCGCGGCCCGGTCACCTACACCGACCTGAGCCTGCGGCAGTACGCCATCCGGCCGGTGTGACCTGCGCAACCAGTTGTCCACAGGTGGGCAGGGCCACCCGTGCCCAGCCTCGCGATGCGGGCTACCATCCTCCACGGGTCGGGCCGCCTCGCGAGCCCGATTTCGGATGGACGCCCACCACCAGGTGCAGGAGGCAGGAGTGACTGCAGTAGCCCCGCAGCCGATCGCCACGCGGCCGTATCCGGCGCGCGAGTCGGCCAAGGGAACGTATCTGCTGCGGCTGTTCCGCACGACGGACCCGAAGCAGATCGGCATCATGTACCTGGTCACGTCGTTCGCCTTCTTCATGGTGGGCGGCGCGATGGCGATGCTGATCCGCAGCGAGCTTGCCGTGCCGGGCCAGCAGTTCCTGTCCCAGGAGCAGTACAACCAGCTCTTCACCATGCACGGCACGATCATGCTGCTGCTGTACGCGACGCCGATCCTGTTCGGCTTCGCGAACTTCATCCTGCCGCTGCAGATCGGCTCGCCGGACGTGGCGTTCCCCCGGCTCAACGCCTTCTCGTACTGGCTGTACCTGTTCGGCGGCATCATCGTGATGACCGGCTTCCTCACCCCGGGCGGCGCCGCCGACTTCGGCTGGTTCGCCTACACCCCGCTCTCGGACAAGATCCACTCGCCCGGCATCGGCGCCGACCTGTGGATCACCGGCCTGGTCATCGGTGGTCTGGGCACCATCCTCGGCGCGGTCAACATGCTCACCACCGTGGTCTGCCTGCGCGCGCCCGGCATGACCATGTTCCGCATGCCGATCTTCACCTGGAACATCCTGATCACCAGCGTGCTGGTGCTGCTGGCGTTCCCGATCCTCACCGCCGCGCTGCTCGGCCTGCTCGCCGACCGCCAACTCGGGGCGCACGTGTTCGACCCGGCCAACGGCGGCGTGATCCTCTGGCAGCACCTGTTCTGGTTCTTCGGCCACCCCGAGGTCTACATCGTCGCGCTGCCGTTCTTCGGCATCGTCTCGGAGATTTTCCCCGTGTTCAGCCGAAAACCGCTGTTCGGCTACCGCGGCCTGATCTACGCCACGCTCGGTATCGCCGCGCTGTCGGTCACCGTGTGGGCCCACCACATGTACGCGACCGGCGCGGTGCTGCTGCCGTTCTTCTCGTTCATGACCTTCCTCATCGCGGTGCCGACCGGGGTCAAGTTCTTCAACTGGATCGGCACCATGTGGAAGGGACAGTTGACCTTCGAGACGCCGATGCTGTTCAGCATCGGCTTCCTGGTCACCTTCCTCTTCGGCGGTCTCACCGGCGTGCTGCTCGCCGCCCCCGCCATCGACTTCCACGTCTCCGACACGTATTTCGTCGTCGCGCACTTCCACTACGTGCTGTACGGCACGATCGTGTTCGCCACCTTCGCGGGCATCTACTTCTGGTTCCCGAAGATCACCGGCCGGTTCCTCGACGAGCCGTTGGGCAAGCTGCACTTCTGGACCACGTTCATCGGTTTCCACGGCACGTTCCTGGTTCAGCACTGGCTGGGCAACGAGGGCATGCCGCGCCGCTACGCGGATTACCTGGCCAGCGACGGTTTCACCGAACTGAACATGGTCTCCACGATCGGCGCCTACGTCCTCGGCGCGTCGACGCTGCCGTTCATCTGGAACGTCTTCAAGAGCTACCGCTACGGCGAGATCACCACGGCCGACGACCCGTGGGGCTACGGCAACTCCCTGGAGTGGGCCACGAGTTCGCCGCCGCCACGGCACAACTTCACCGAACTGCCCCGCATCCGCTCCGAGCGCCCGGCGTTCGACCTGCACTATCCCCACATGGTCGAACAGGGCCACGCCGACAAGTACATCGGCCTCATGGGCGGCCACAACCACAAGGCCGCGCCCTCGGAAGTGCTCGCCGAGAAGATGAACCCCGACGAGATATCCAAGGGCGACGCGAAGCTGTCCAACTGACGCTGTTGGCCACGCCCCGAAGGTGCTGGTCACCTTCGGGGCATGCGCTGTTGTCAGGCCGACAACCGCTAGGTGCCCCTCCGCGCGCCGTGGCACAGTTTCAGCGGTACTGGGCTCGGCTCGGTGCCACTACGCTGGTGATGGTCGAACCCAACGGAGATGGCAATGGCCAAGAAGCCGAAGGCGGTGGCGCTGGGCAGCGCCCTGCGCCAGGCACGGTTGGACAAGGGGATCAAGTTGCGCGAGTTCGCGATGCGGATTGATCGCGACCCCGCCATGTTGTCCCGGTGGGAGACCGGCGACCGGTTGCCCAAGCCCGAGCAGGTGGCGCGAATCCTGACGGTCCTCGATGTCGGCAACGACCGGTACGCCGACATCATGACGTTGGTTCACGGCACCGACGAGCCGCAGTGGGTGGCGACCACCCTGCCGGAGCAGCGCCAGCAGATGTCGGCGTTCCTGGACTACGAGCAGAACGCCACCGCCATCACCGAGGTGGCGCCGCTGCTGATCCCGGGCTTGCTGCAAACCACGGACTACATTCGGACGATCA
>NZ_JBQTHF010000055.1:0-40528 GCF_052390155.1 Actinokineospora sp.
GGGGTGGTTGCCGGGGGGGCCGGGGTCGGATTCGACGATGGACCCCGCCCGGGGGCCGACCGCCACCTGGTTCAGCTGGGCGTGGACACCGCGCGGGGGGTCCTCGTCCGACTCGGCCAGGACGCCCTTGCCCAGTCGATCCTGGACGTTGAACACCTCGAACAGGTTGAATTCGAGGTCGCGGACGTTGCTCTTGTAGTGGCCCATCTCGTTGCTCCGTGTCCTCACGCTGATGCGAGTACGTCCACCGCGAGCAGAGTGCGCTACTCGCCGGTAACAACAGGGTATTACTTGTCGGTAACCCCGGCAAGGTGTGTGCGCGCGGTCACGTGCCGGTACGCGGTGCGGGCGCCCGGGCCTGCGGCGGCCGAATCGCCGCCGCGATCAGCACGCCCGAGCGGAACGCCACCGCCACCGCGTGCGTGCGGTCCCGGGCCGCGAGCTTGCGCAGGATGGCCTTGACGTGCGTGCGAACCGTTTCCACGGACACGTAGAGGATCTTGGCGATCGCCTGGTTCTCCAGCCCGTCCGCGATGAGCTGGAGCACTTGGAACTCGCGCCGCGACAGTGGCTGCTTGGTGTTGTCGGGCACCTGGATCAGCCTGCCGCGCGGCACCGCGACGGTCTGCGCGAGCGCCGGGTCGAGGTAGTGGCGGTCGGTCCGCACCGCCCGGATCGCGGCCACGACCTGGGGCGGCTCCGCCGACCGCAGCAGCACCCCGTGCACGCCCGCGGCGATCGCGGTGGCCACGTACTGCGTGGTGCGGTGGTTGTCCCGGATCAGGACGAGGGTGACCAGATCGGGGTTGGCCGCGGTCAGCGCGTGGCTGAGGTGGTTGCGCGGATCGAGCCCGGAGTCGATCACCGCCACATGCGGGCGGTAGCGCTCGGCGAAGTGCAGCGCACCCTGCGGGGTGTCCGTCGCGCCGAGCCAGCGCAGTCCAGGCGTGCGCAGGACCAGCGCGGACAGGCCCTCGCGGAACAGTGGGACGCCGTCGACCAGCGCGACCCCGAGGCCACCCTCGGTTGGGGTACTGCGTGGCATTTCGTCGCCCTCCGACCTCGTCACCCGTTCGTGTAGATCGACGCGCCAGCCTGTTGTTGTGACGTGCTGCTTCCCGTCGTGGGCGAAGTCACCCACAAGGGTCATGCCGAGCGGTTACCCCTTCTATCGTCCGTCCGCGCGGGCCCGTGTCCTCGACTTGGCCCCGTACCGGCGGGTAATACAAGGAATGTTTAGGGAACCGTCGGTGGACAGGGATAGGGTCAGTACTGACTCCGGGAGTAACCAGTCGGATGCTGAGCGTGGCCGAGCAGGGGGTGGCGGTGGAACCAGGGGCAGTGCGCAACGCGGATGAGTGGTTTCGGCTGATGGTCGAGACCGGCCTGGCCCCAGGTCTGCGCGCCCTCGGTCTGAGCGGCAAGGGCCGCCGGTACCGAGTGGTCCGCGACGACCATGTCGGCCAGGTGGCGATTCTGCAGTCCAACGTCGGCCCGACCGCCACCCGCTTCACCCTCGCGCTGAGCGTCACCGCCACCGATGAGTGGAGTGCCCAGCGCCGCGTCCGCCCCTATCTGCGCCGCGCGGGCCACGCGGGCACGGGCTGGGAGGAGCGCATCGGCAACCTCATCCTGGTCGGCAGCGGCGTCCCCATCGGTGACCTCTGGTGGCAGGTCGACGCGGGCAAGCCGTTCGGCGCCCTGTCCCGCGAGGTGCTGACCGCCGTCCGCGAGTTCGGCCTGCCCGCCGTGTACGAACAGATCCGCAGCCGCGTCGATCAGCGGTAACGCCCACCCCCGACCGCGACGACCTGCAGGACATGGGTGCGTGACGCGGAGGTGCGCGGTGTACGGCATGTCGAGTGAGCAGTCCCGGTTCATGTGGAGCAACAAGTGCCCGCTGTGTCGCCGGTTCACCTTCCCCAAGTTCGAACTGCCCGACGGCACCCGCCTGGGGCTCATCACGTTCCTGCCGACCATGAACCGCGCCGCCCTCGCCCGGTGCGGCCGCTGCAAGGGCACCTGGCCGGTCTTCGCGGGCGCCCCGCCCGCCGCCGTGGCACCCGCCTGCCACTTCACCGTCGAGGTCGTGGAAACCGCCCGCACCGAAGAGCCACTCGGTGACGAGATCCGCCGCATCGACAACTCCGGTTCGGCCACGTCGGTCCGCAGGCTCAAGGCCACCCGCCGCTGGACCCAGCGCTGCGAGGTCCTGGTCGAACGCACCCAGTCGACCAGTTCGGGCATGGATCTCTCCCCGGGCGGCCTGCTCAGCATCAAGACGGGCGCGGAGGACGCGGTCAAACGCACGTATTCGATGAGCATGGAGGACGAGCAGACCTTCGAGGAAGAAGTCGAACTGACCCTGCTCCCGCACACCGCCGTCGTGCTCACCCTGCACTGGAAGCGCATCTGGCAGGAGGGCCTCGTGATCTACAGCGACGCCTCCGGCCTGGCCAGAGTCCCCTACCGAGCCGTCAGCGGCATCACTTTCGACCAGACCTCGGTCAGCGCCTGACATGGGCCGGCAGATGGCGACATAGCAGCAAGACACCGTACGCTAGCCACATGCTTACCAGGCTAGAGGTTCGAGGTTTCAAGAACCTGCTCGATCTCCAAGTCGAGTTTGGCCCATTCACCTGCATTGCCGGAGCCAATGGTATCGGCAAGTCGAACGTCTTCGATGCGATCGAATTTCTTTCATACCTCGCCAACGACACTCTTGTCGAGGCGTCACAAAAGGTTCGAGGGTCGTCCGGGCTACGCAGCGGTGATCCACGTGATCTTTTCTGGGACGGCTATCGTGAGCACCAGCGTGAAATAACGCTCGTGGTTGAGATGATTGTTCCACCGGAGGTGGAAGATGATCTGGGCTCGTTTGCGCGGCCGACTGCCACATTTCTTCGCTATGAGCTCACCCTAGGCTATTCTGCGCCGGAACGAGAAGCCAGTGTCGGCAGGCTGACGCTCTTGAAGGAAGAGTTGCGGCACATCAATCGAGGGGATGCCTCCCGGCATCTGCGGTTCGGGCACAGTGCCAAGAATTTTCGCAACGCAGTCGTGCTCGGTCAACGGCGAGGTGGCGCTTTCTTGTCGACCGAAACTCGCGAAGGCGGGACCGTGATCAACGTCCACGGTGATGGCGGCAGCTTTGGGAAGCCACAGCCTCGTGCCGCTGCTCGGGCAGGGCGAACTGTACTGAGTACGGTCACGACAAATGACTATCCGACGATTCTTGCCGCCCGTCGGGAAATGCAAAGTTGGCGGCGGTTGGCTCTTGAACCGTCGTCCTTGCGAACACCGGACAGTCTCTCGGATGCGCGCGTGCTGGACACGAACGGCAGGCATTTGGCGGCAAGCCTGTACAGGATTGCGCACGACAATCCCGCCATGTTCGCTGGTCAGGACGCGGCTTCGGTGTACGCGCGCGTATCTGGACGACTGTCGGATCTGTCCGGTGTCGGGGTCGAAGACGTAAGTGTCGAACTCGACCATGTGCGGGAGACTTTCACGCTGTTTTTGCAGGAGATGGGCGAACTACGGCTTCCAGCGAGAGCCTTGTCCGAAGGAACGCTCCGTTTCCTTGCGCTGTGCGTCCTCCTTGAGGATCCAACGTTCACCGGGTTGATCTGCATGGAGGAGCCCGAGAACGGCATTCATCCCGCCAACCTTCCAGCGATCCTCCAGTTGGTCCGCGACCTCGCTGTGGACGCACAAGAGGCACCCGATCCGTCGAATCCATTCAGACAGGTCATCGTCAATACCCACGCGCCCGGTGTTGTGCAACTGTGCGACCCTCAGGATCTGCTTTTGGCGGAAGCGAGGCCGCACCGGGCCGTCAGTGGCGGGATAACAAGGGCACTTTCGTTGGTACCTTTCAAGGGATCCTGGCGAACCGGCCCTGGGCGCCCAAGTTTTTCCGAGGCGGATGTGGTGGCATACTTGACCGCACCCGCGCATGCGCAACTACGACTCCCAATGGATCTTGTAGGGTGACCGAGACATACAATGGTTTGTATATCTGTGAAGGTACCTCCGACCTGCCACTTGCGAACGTGGTCGAGACGATCTTCTTCAGTCGGAATGTCATGGTATATTTGAGCAAACCAGACTTCTCCTTGTTGGGCAAGGTTCCAAAGACGGTGAACGCACGCATCGGAGCAGGATTGGAACTGATGGGAAGCGTTCCAGATTTGATCGTCGTACACCGGGACGCGGACAACGTCAAGGTCGACGCCCGGCGTGCGGAAATTGAGTGCGGCGCCCAGGTTGCGAGCTACCAGGGAGCGCTGCTACCGGTGATTCCGGTGCGGATGACCGAAGCGTGGCTACTGCTCGATGAACCGGCGATTCGACAGGTGGCTGGAAACCCCAACGGCAAAATGCAACTGCCGCTCCCGGGGATCCATGAAGTAGAACGGCGAGCGGATCCGAAGAGCCTTCTACAGGAATGCATTCTGGCTGCCGCTAATGTCTCCGGGAGAAGAAAAGATGAGACGAAAAAGCGGTTCTCCTATCATCGCAGACAATTGTTGGAGAGGCTGGATTGCGGTGGACCGGTGACTCGCCTTGAGGGCTGGAAACGACTTGTGCGCGATATTGACGCTATTATCGACGGCTGGGGCCAAAATTGACGGCGGACGCCGTTTCGGCGCTTGGCTCCATTGACGATCGGCGAGGTTCGGATGACGGCAAGATCGGGCTGGCGACGAGCGCGACGTCCTCGCCGAGTTCAACCCGCCGCCGTTGCGGCGAAAATCGTGCGAGTAGTCCACCAGAAGGGGGAATCTGGTGACACGCCCGACTGGGATGACGCTCTGTCTGGCCTGGGAGAAAGTTGTGGAGCGGATGACGGGAATCGAACCCGCGTATTCAGCTTGGGAAGCTGATGTTCTACCATTGAACTACATCCGCGAAGCGTTGCCGAGGATACACGGCACGGGCCGGTTCAGCCTAGGCAGGGGCGAGGCTAGGGTGGGCGCGTGCTGCTGAGCGACCGTGACCTGCGCAAGGAACTCGACTCCGGGCGGTTGGGGTTGGCGCCGTTCGATCCGGGGATGGTGCAGCCCTCCAGCGTGGATGTGCGGCTCGACCGGTTCTTCCGGGTCTTCAACAACACCAAGTACACCCACATCGACCCGCGCCAGCGGCAGGACGAGTTGACCTCGCTGGTGGAGGCCGACGGCGACGAGCCGTTCGTGCTGCATCCCGGGGAGTTCGTGCTGGGGTCGACGTTCGAGTTGGTGACGCTGCCCGACGATCTGGCGGGGCGGCTGGAAGGCAAGTCGTCGCTGGGGCGGCTCGGGTTGCTGACGCATTCGACGGCGGGGTTCATCGACCCCGGGTTCTCGGGGCACATCACCCTCGAACTCTCCAACGTGGCCAACCTGCCGATCACGCTGTGGCCCGGCATGAAGATCGGCCAGCTCTGCCTGCTCCGGCTGACCTCAGCCGCCGAGTACCCCTACGGTTCGCAGCAGGCGGGCTCCCGGTACCAGGGCCAGCGCGGGCCGACGCCGTCGAAGGCGTATCTGAACTTCCACCGCGTCGACACCACCCGGCGCTGAGGCTCACCCGCCGACCGGCTCCAGGGTCTCGCCGCGTACGGGAGTGAGCACCATCGCGGCCAGCGGGAACGCGGCGGCCAAGGCCAGCGCCAGCGGCCAGCCGATCGAGGTAACCGCGACGGCGAACAGTGGTGCGATGGCCAGGGCCATCCCGTTCTGGCCGGTGTTCTGCACGCCCAGCGCGCGGCCCGCCCAGAACGGGCCTGCCATCTCCGCGGTGGCGGTGAACCCCAGGCCGTTGTCGGTGACCGAGACGATCATCACGGCGATCACCCCCACCGTGGCGAGCCAGGGCGCGACCACGTCGCCCGCGGCCCAGACCAGCATGGCGACGGCGGCGGCGCCCGCGATGATGCGCATCGGGCGCATCCGGCTGGCCACCCGGTCCGACCACAGGCCCGCGCCGATCCGGCCCGCGGCGCCGCCGATCTGGACGGCGGCGAGCGCCGCGCCCGCGGTCACCGGGTTCCAGCCCTGTTCGGACACCAGGTAGGTCAGCGCGAACGTGGCCGCGATGAACTGGGGGCCGACCAACAGCGCGCTGGCCAGATGCACGCGCCACAGCCGGGCGAACCGGTAGGGCGAGCCGCTCCGCGCCACGTCCCGCGCAGGCGGGCGCGGTGGGTCGAGCAGCGCCATGGCGACCAGCACCGCCGTGGCCAGACACAGCGCCGACGGGATCACCAGGGCCGCCCGATAGCCCCACTCCGCCGCGACGGGAGGCATGGTGAGCGCGGCGATGCCGACGCCGATCGGCAGGCAGGTCTGCCGGATTCCCATGGCGAGGCCGCGCTCCTCGGCGCCGAACCAGCCGAGCACGGCCCGCCCGCCTGCCGCGCCGATCGACGCCGAGAACGCGCCCGCGACCACGAGCAGCGCCACGAGCGCGGCGATGCCAGGCACCGCCGCCGCGGCCAGGCCCGCCCCGCCGGTGCCCACCATGCCGATGGTCATCACGACCCGTTCGCCGAACCGGTCGGCCGCGGCGCCCCACGCGATCAGCATCAGCAGCACGCC
Source organism: Actinokineospora sp. (assembly GCF_052390155.1). Classification (NCBI taxonomy): domain Bacteria; kingdom Bacillati; phylum Actinomycetota; class Actinomycetes; order Pseudonocardiales; family Pseudonocardiaceae; genus Actinokineospora; species Actinokineospora sp. The sequence goes on from NZ_JBQTHF010000055.1 coordinate 6,585, forward strand.
GAGCACGGGCGCCACGACGATCGCGCCTGCCTGCGCCAGTGACAGGTTTTCTTCCGCGCGAAGGAACGGCATCAGGAACGACAGGCCGTAGACCAGGCTGGTGGTCGCCGACTGCGCGGCCACCGCCACGGCCAGGATCAGCCAGCGCCGTCTGCCGACGCCGGTCTGGGTCAGCAGCGCGGCCATGTCCTTACCATAGCTAACCGTTTCTGGATCGCGGAACAGTCAGCCCGCATTCCGAGACGTCAGCCCGCAGGCGCGCGCTTCACGGCGGTGAGCAGCAACTGGGCGACGTCCACGACCTCGACGTGCTCACCCGCGAGCCCATCGGCCTGTCGTGCGGTGACGCCGTCGGTGAGCATCACTCGGCAGAACGGGCAGCCCGTCGCGATCTTCGACGGCGCGGTGCCCAGCGCCTCGTCGACCCGCTCGACGTTGATCCGCTTGCCGATCCGCTCCTCCATCCACATCCGCGCGCCGCCCGCGCCGCAGCACATCGAGCGGTCCGCGTGCCGGGGCATCTCGCGCAGCGTCGCCCCGGACGCGCCGACCAGCTCGCGCGGCGCGTCGTAGACCTTGTTGTGGCGGCCCAGGTAACACGGGTCGTGGTAGGTGACGTCCTCGGCGACCGGGGCGATCGGCACCAGCCGCCGCTCGCGGACCAGCTTGTTCAGCAGTTGCGTGTGGTGCACGACCTCGTAGTTGCCGCCGAGCTGCGGGTACTCGTTGGCCAGGGTGTTGAAGCAGTGCGCGCAGGTGACCACGATCTTGCGCTTGCCGGGCTCGCGGCCATCGAACACCGTGTTGATGACCTCGACGTTCTGCTGCGCCAGCATCTGGAACAGGAACTCGTTGCCCGCGCGCCGCGCCGGGTCGCCGGTACAGGTCTCCTCGGTGCCGAGCACGACGTAGTTCACCTCGGCCTGGTGCAGCAGCTCGGCGACGGCGCGGGTGGTCTTCTTCGCCCGGTCCTCGAACGCGCCCGCGCAGCCGACCCAGAACAGGTACTCGAAATCGGACAGTTCCGCAGCGTCATCCCCGCCGAACACGGGCACCTCGAAGTCCAGCCCGTCGGTCCACGCCAGGCGGTCCTTGGCGTTCTGGCCCCAGGGGTTGCCCTTGTTCTCCAGGTTCTTGAACATGCCGCCCAGCTCGGACGGGAAGTTCGACTCGATGAGCACCTGGTAGCGGCGCATGTCCACGATGTGGTCGACGTGCTCGATGTCCACCGGGCACTGCTCGACGCACGCGCCGCAGGTGGTGCACGACCAGAGCACCTCGGGATCGATGACGCCCAGCTCGTCGACGCCGCCGATCAGCGGGCGCTCGGCCTCGGCCAGTGCCAGAACGTCCACAGTGGAGTGATCGGTGAGCCCGATCTCGTCGCCCGCCATGTCCTTCTTGCCGCCCGCCAACAGGTACGGCGCCTTGGCGTAGGCGTGGTCGCGGAGCTGCATGATCATCAGCTTCGGTGAGAGCGGCTTGCCGGTGTTCCACGCCGGGCACTGCGACTGGCAGCGGCCGCACTCGGTGCAGGTGGTGAAGTCGAGCCAGCCCTTCCAGGTGAAGTCCTCGATCTTGCCCGCGCCGAACACGTCGGTCTCCGGGTCGGCCTCCTCGAAGTCGAGCGGCTTGCCGCCCGACATCATCGGCCTGGCCGCGCCGAGTGCCACCCCGCCGTCGGCCTCGCGCTTGAAGTAGATGTTGAAGAACGCGCTGAACCGGTGCCAGGCCACGCCCATGGTCATGTACTTGGCGACGACGTACACCCACACCATCGCGCCCATGAGCTTGACGAACGCCAGCGCGGAGACCAGGTCGGGGCTCGCGGGCAGGATGTCGCCGAGCGGGTTGCTGACGAACGCGGCCCACAGCGGCAGCTCGTGCGCGCCGAGCGCGGCCTTGCCCGCGCGCACACCGAGGATGCCCAGGCCCTCGAAGATCACCACGGCCTCGACGAAGTACGCCTGCCAGAAGTTCGAGCCCTGGAACCGCGACTGCCGGTCGGCCCGGCGGGGGTGGTTGCGCTGGCGGATGATCACCAGCGCGACGCCGCCGACCACGGTGCCGACGCCGAGCAGCTCCATCAGCAGGTGCCACAGGTTCCAGTCGTCCAGGATCGGCCAGCCCCAGGTGGGCACGAAGACCTCGCCGTAGGCCTCGAACAGGGCGGCCGAGCCGACGAGGAAGCCCCACATCACCAGCCAGTGCCAGAAGCCGACGTGCCGGAACTTGTTCATCCTGGTGTGCGCGGCGAACTCGGTGACCAGGGTCTTCATCCGCCCGACGAACGGGCCGTTGCGAGTGCCGTCTGGTTGCCCGAGCCGCACGATGGAGACCATCCGCGCGACGGTGCGGACGAACATGCTCCAGGCCACGAGGCTGACCGCGACCGCGATCAGGCCCAGTGTTAGCTGCACGGCACCCATGTCGTGGCGACCTTCCCGTCGGGTTCGGTTTGGGCGGGACCCTACGCCTTCTTACTCACCGGTAACCGTCTTAGCGAAGCCTAAGTCGACCAAGTGTGGCGCATCCCTCGAAACTAGTGGAACGATTGTTCAGGTAGTTTGGCCGTATGCCTCCGCTCATCCTGCTCGCCGTCGCGATCGTCGGCGAGGTGACCGCGACGATCTCGCTGAAACTGTCCGAGGGATTCAGCAAGCCGGTGCCCTCGGTCCTGGTCGTGCTGGGCTACGGCATCGCCTTCACCGCGCTCGCCAAGCTGCTCAACCAGGGATTCCCGGTCGGCGTCGCCTACGCGATCTGGGCGGCGATCGGCGTCGCGGCGGTCGCGCTCATCGGCGCGCTGTTCCTCGGCGAGGGCTTCACCCTCACCATGGGCATCGGGCTGGTGCTGGTCATCGGCGGTGTGGTGCTGCTCGAACTCGGGCGGGCGAGCTGACCCCGGCCTACCGCCGCGTCGACGGCCGCAAAGCGCGCGGCGACCGGCGGCGAGCGGAGATCGTCGCGGCGACGCTGCGGGTCATCGAGCGCGACGGCGTCGCCGGGGTCACCCACCGGTCGGTCGCCCGCGAGGCCGACGTGCCAGCCACCTCGATCACTTATCACTTCGCCGGTCTGGACGACCTGTTGGTCGGCGCGCTCACCTGGTCGGCGGAGAGCATGGCCGTCGAGATCCGCGACCTCATCGAGTCGAGCCGGATCAAGGGCGGCAGCCCGGCGGCGGCGGTCGCCGAGATGCTGGCCGAGGCCCTCGGCCCGCGCCGGGGGCGCACGATGGCCGAGTACGAGCTGTACCTGCTCGCCGCGCGCCGCCCCGCGCTGCGCCCGGCCGCCCGGCTCTGGCTCGACGTGCTCACCAGCCTGGCCCGCCACCCCGACGAGGTCGGCTTCCGGGCGTTCCTCGCCGGGGTCGACGGACTGCTCCTGCAGGGCCTCATCGACGACGAGCCGCCGACCGCGGTCGATCTGGTGCCGGTCATGGAGCACCTGCTCGCGCCGCTGCGCTGACCCGGGCGAGGGGTAGGGACAACCCCCGGGTGGAATCGGGGGCGTCCCTGATGCCACCCGCCGACGCAACGCAATAGCGTCGGGACGAGTCAAGTTCTCGGGCTGAGGGGTGTGCGATGTCGCTGCGACGGCTGGTGCTGGGGGTGTCCATCACGGGGATGGTGGGCGCGGTGTTGCTGGTCGGCGGCTGCGGCATCGCCACCCAGCAGTACGGGGACGACACGGCAGTGGGGGAGACGATCCGCAGCGTGCGGCTCGCCACCGACTCGGGCACCGTCCGCCTTCGGGCGGGTGGCGCGTCCACTGGCGGATCCACTGGCGGGTCCACCACAGTGCACCGGCAGGTGCACCACCTGGACGCGAAACCGGGGGCGACCCACCGGGTCGAGGGGGACGTGCTGATCCTGGCGGGCTGCCCGATCCGCAACTGCTGGATCGACTACGACGTCGTGGTGCCCGCGGGGGTCACGGTGTCCGGCCGGGCCGACTCCGGGGACATCACCGTCGAGGGGGCCTCGTCGGTGAACCTGCGGGCGGACTCCGGCGACGTGGTGGTGCGCACCGTGTCCGGGTCGGTCAACGTCGCGGCGGACTCGGGCTCGGTCGAACTGGCCGACGTCCTGGACTCGGTTTCGGTCGAGGTCAGCTCGGGCGACATCAAGGTCAGCAATGTGCGCGGCGCGGCGTCCCTGCGCACGGAGTCCGGCCGCATCGAGGCAGTCGGCCTGCACGGGCCCGCCGACCTGGACGCGTCCTCTGGCGACATCACCGCGCGGCTCTCGGCCGTGGCGAACGTCCGTGCGCACAGCGACAGTGGCGGCATCACCCTGTCCGTGCCGCAGGGCCGGTACAAGGTGACGGCCGACGCCGACAGTGGCGACGTCGACAACGCCATCGGCAGCGACCCGGCCGCGTCGAACCACCTCGATGTGTCCGCTACCAGCGGAAACCTGACGATCCGGTACGCGTGAACGCCATCGAGCCGGTGCGCGAACGGGCGGACGCGGCGCGGAACCGGCGCCGCATCCTGGTGGCCGCCCGGGCGCTGATCGCCGAGCGCGGCGTCGAAGCGGTGACGATGGACCAGCTCGCCGCGGCCGCGGGGGTCGGCAAGGGGACGCTGTTCCGCCGGTTCGGCGACAAATCCGGCCTCGCCGTCGCCCTGCTCGACGAGGGCGAGCGCGACCTGCGCGCGCGGGTGGTCGCGGGCCCCGCCCCGCTCGGCCCGGGCGCGGACCCGGTCGAGCGGCTGCTCGCCTTCTTCGACGCCTACCTCACCTTCCTCGCCGAGCACCTCGACCTCGTGCACCTGGCCGAGACCGCGCGCCCCGGCGTCCGATATCGGATCGAGGCGTACCGGTGTTGGCACGCCCACGTGGCCGCCCTGCTCGACGCGGCGGGTGCGGGCGCGGACCCGAACACGCTGGCCCACCTGCTGCTCGCCCCGCTGGCCGCCGATCTGCAGCGCGCCGTGCGCGACGAGGTCACTCCCGCGCGGATGCGCGCGACCGTGTTGCGCCTGGTCGGCAGCGCCGTCAAGTAACCGCGGTCACTGCCGGGAACACCGCCGCCCGACCGCTCGTTGGGCGTGCGAGAAGGTTGAGCGGGATGGGCTCAAGTTCACCAAACTGAGTCGGGTACGCTCAACTTCACCGGCACCACAGCTACAGCAGGAGGAAGACATGGCGCGAGCGGTCGGCATCGACCTGGGGACGACCAACTCCGTCGTCGCTGTTCTCGAAGGCGGTGAACCGACGGTCATCGCCAACTCGGAGGGCTCACGGACGACCCCGTCCATCGTGGCGTTCGCCAAGAACGGCGAGGTGTTGGTCGGGCAGCCCGCGAAGAACCAGGCGGTCACCAACGTGGACCGCACGGTCCGGTCGGTCAAGCGGCACATCGGCACCGACTGGAAGACCGAGATCGACGGCAAGGCGTACACCGCGCAGGAGATCAGCGCCCGCGTGCTGATGAAGCTCAAGCGCGACGCGGAGTCCTACCTCGGCGAGACCATCACCGACGCGGTGATCACCGTGCCCGCGTACTTCGAGGACGCGCAGCGGCAGGCCACCAAGGAGGCCGGGCAGATCGCGGGCCTCAACGTGCTGCGGATCGTGAACGAGCCGACCGCGGCCGCCCTGGCCTACGGGCTGGACAAGGGCGCCAAGGAGCAGACCATCCTGGTCTTCGACCTCGGCGGCGGCACCTTCGACGTCTCGCTGCTGGAGATCGGCGACGGCGTCGTCGAGGTCCGCGCGACCAGCGGCGACAACCACCTCGGCGGCGACGACTGGGACCAGCGCATCGTCGACTGGCTGGTGGAGAAGTTCAAGGCGTCCAACGGCATCGACCTCACCAAGGACAAGATGGCGCTGCAGCGCATCCGCGAGGCGGCCGAGAAGGCGAAGATCGAGCTGTCCAGCTCGAACAGCGCCAACCTGAACCTGCCCTACATCACGGTCGACTCCGAGAAGAACCCGATGTTCCTGGACGAGACGCTCTCCCGCGCCGAGTTCCAGCGCATCACCGCCGACCTGCTCGACCGCACCCGGGCCCCGTTCAACAACGTGGTCAAGGACGCGGGCATCCCGGTCGGCGACATCGACCACGTGGTGCTGGTGGGCGGGTCCACCCGGATGCCCGCCGTCGCCGAGCTGGTCAAGGAGCTGACCGGTGGCCGCGACCCGAACAAGGGCGTCAACCCGGACGAGGTCGTCGCCGTCGGCGCCGCGCTGCAGGCCGGTGTGCTCCGCGGTGAGGTCAAGGACGTCCTGCTGCTCGACGTGACCCCACTGTCGCTGGGCATCGAGACCAAGGGCGGGGTGTTCACCAAGCTCATCGAGCGCAACACCACCATCCCGACCAAGCGCTCGGAGATCTTCTCCACCGCCGACGACAACCAGACCACCGTGGGCATCCAGGTGTTCCAGGGTGAGCGCGACTTCGCCGCCGACAACAAGAAGCTCGGCACCTTCGACCTGACCGGCCTGCCGCCCGCACCGCGCGGCGTGCCGCAGATCGAGGTCATCTTCGACATCGACGTGAACGGCATCGTGCACGTCAGCGCGAAGGACCTGGGCACCGGCAAGGAGCAGTCGATGACCATCACGGGCGGCTCCGCGCTGCCCAAGGAGGACATCGACCGGATGGTCAAGGACGCCGAGGCCCACGCGGACGAGGACAAGCAGCGCCGCGAGGAGGCCGAGGTCCGCAACCAGGCCGAGACGCTCGTCTACCAGACGGAGAAGTTCGTCAAGGACAACGACGACAAGATCCCGGCCGACGCCAAGGAGAAGGTCAACTCCGCGGTCGCCGAGGCCACCGAGGCGCTCAAGGGCACCGACATCCCGGCGATCAAGGCCGCGATGGAAAAGCTTGCCACCGAGTCGCAGGCCATGGGCTCCGCGCTCTATGCCAACACGGGCGCGGAGGCGGCCGCCGAGGACGGCGCGCCGTCCGAGGCCAAGGCCGACGGTGCCGAGGACGTCGTGGACGCCGAGATCGTGGACGAGGACAAGGACAAGAAATGAGCAGGCACCACAGCGAGGAGAACTCCGACGAGGAGCCTCGGGTCGTGGTGCGCGATCGGCGCCGGATCGACCCGGACACCGGCCAGGTTCGGGACGCGGGCGGGGAGGTGCCCGCCCAAGCGGGCACCCATGCCCCGTCGGAACCCGAGCCCGAGATCGTGGACCTGGCCGAGGCCGAGGACCCGTCGGCCGCGATCCAGGCCCAGCTCGACGAGCGCACCGCCGACCTGCAGCGCCTGCAGGCCGAGTACGCCAACTACCGCAAGCGGGTCGAGCGCGACCGCGAGGCCGTGGCCACCGCGGCCAAGGCGCAGGTCGTGGTCGAGCTGCTCTCGGTGCTCGACGACATCGAGCGGGCGGGCGCGCACGGCGACCTGACCGGCGCGTTCAAGGCCGTGGCCGAGAAGCTGATCGGCGCCGTGCACAAGGCCGGGCTCGAACCGTTCGGCCACGAGGGCGAGCCGTTCGACCCGTCGGTGCACGAGGCCGTCCAGCACAACACCTCCCCCGACGTCGCCGGGCCCACCGTCACCGGCGTGCTGCGCCGGGGCTACCGGTTCGGCGACCGGGTGGTGCGGGCCGCGCTCGTCGCGGTGACCGACGCGGCGGGTGACACCGTCCCGGTGCCGCCCGTCGAGGTCTCGGCCGAAGAACAGACCTGAGCGAAGGGAGGGGACGTCCGATGAGCGCTAGAGACTGGATCGACAAGGACTTCTATCGCGAGCTGGGCGTCTCCTCCGACGCCGGGGACGCGGAGATCAAGAAGGTCTACCGCAAGCTCGCCCGCGAGCTGCACCCCGACGCCAACCCGGGCAACGCCGACGCCGAGACCCGCTTCAAGGCGGTGTCCGAGGCGTACGGCGTGCTCGGCGACCCGGAGAAGCGCAAGCAGTACGACGAGGCCCGCAAGATGTTCGGCTCGGGCGGCTTCCGCCCCGGCGGCGGGGGCGGCTTCGACTTCGGCGACATGTTCGGCCAGCCGGGCAGCCAGAGCGGGAGCTTCGGCGGGGGCGGCGGCTTCACCGACATGCTGGGCAACCTGTTCAACCGGCGCGGCGGCGGCTCGGCCACTCGGCCGCGGCGGGGCGCCGACGTCGAGACCGAGGTTCGGATCGACTTCCTGGAGGCCGTCAAGGGCGCCACGGTGCCGCTTCGGCTGTCCAGTCCGTCCACTTGCGACACCTGTCACGGCTCGGGCGCGCGCCCGGGCACCCTGCCGAAGACCTGCGGCACCTGCGGCGGCGCGGGGCTGGTCAGCCGCAGTCAGGGCGCCTTCGCGTTCAGCGAGCCGTGCCGCGACTGTCGTGGCACCGGCAGGCTCATCGACGACCCGTGCTCCGACTGCGGCGGCGACGGCGTCAGCACCAAGACGCGCACGCTGACCGTGCGCATCCCCGCGGGCGTCGAGGACGACCAGCGCATCCGGCTCGCGGGCCAGGGCGAGCCGGGCAGCCAGGGCGCCGCCGCGGGCGACCTGTACGTGCGGGTGCACGTCACCCCGCACCGGGTGTTCGGCCGCAGCGGCAACGACCTGACCCTCAAGGTGCCGGTCACCTTCCCCGAACTCGCGCTGGGCACCACGCTCACCGTGCCGACACTGGACTCCCCGGTCAGCCTGCGGGTCGCGGCGGGCACCGTGTCCGGCCGGGTGCTGCGCGTCCGCGGCAAGGGCGTGGCCAAACGCGACGGCCAGGTCGGCGACCTGCTGGTCACCCTGCAAGTGTCCGTTCCGTCCACTATGGACGACAAGACGAAGGCGGCGCTGACCGCGTACGCCGAGGCGATCGCCGAGCACGACCCGCGACCCGAACTGACGGCGATGGTGGCGAAGGCGAGGGAGTCGTGAACCCGTTCCCCCCGGGCACCGACGAGGACACCCCGGTGTTCGTGATCTCGGTGGCCGCCCAGCTCTCCGGCCTGCACGCGCAGACCCTGCGCGGCTACGACCGCCAGGGCCTGGTCTCGCCCGGCCGCACTTCCGGCGGTGGCCGCCGCTACTCGATGCGCGACATCGCCCTGCTGCGCGAGGTCCAGCGGCTCTCCCAGGAGCACGGGGTCAACCTGGCGGGTATCAAGCGCATCATCGAGCTGGAGAACGAGGTCGACGCCCTGCGGGCGCGCGTGGTCGAGCTGTCCGAGGAGTTGGCCGCCGCCTTCGCCGCCGCGGAACAGGCCGCGGCAGCCATCCACAAGTCCTACCGCCACGAACTCGTTCCGGTGCGGCAGCAGACCGCGCTGGTTGTCTGGCGGCCGCAGCCCCGACGCTGACCGGTGTTGCGGACGGGCGGGCCGAGCGAAAAAATGCCCGTGGGGGCGCACCGCCCAAGGAGGCACGTCTTGATCTTCATCGTGGTCAAATTCACCGCTCGCCCCGAGCACGCCGACACCTGGCTCGCCTCGGTCGACGAGTTCACCCAGGCCACCCGGCAGGAGCCGGGCAACGTCTTCTTCGAGTGGTCCACCAGCGTCGAGACGCCCAACCAGTTCGTTCTGGTCGAGGCGTTCGAATCGGCCGCGGCGGGCGAGGCGCACGTGACCTCGGCCCACTTCAAGACCGCGATGGCGGCGTTCCCCGCGCTGATCGCCGACACCCCGGAGATCATCAACGTCGAGGTGCCCGGCACGGGCTGGTCGCGGATGGCCGAGCTCAAGCCCGCCGAGTGACGTTCAGTCCAGGGTGAACGGGTCGTAGGTGATCCGGTCGAGCGGCGTTCCCGCCACCAGCATCCGGGACACGGTCGACCGGATCATCCCGGGCGAGCCCGACACCAGCACGTCCCGATCGGCCCACGCGCCGTAGCGGGTGACCACGTCGGCGAGCGTGCCGTGCTCCACCCCTGGCGCGTCGGGGGCCGAGTCCAGCACGGGCACCACCGTCAGCCACGGGTTGCTGGCCGCCAGGTTCTGCAGGTGCGGCACGTCGTAGTGGTCTTCGCGCACGCGACCGCCGACGAACAGGTGCACGTGCGGGTTCTCGCCCCACTGGGCCAGGTCCTCGATGATCGCGCGCATCGGTGCCAGGCCCGTGCCGCCCGCGACCATCAGCACGTCGCGGCCCGCGTCACGGTCGACGCCGATGCGGCCCATCGGCGGCCCGAGCCGCCAGACGTCGCCGACCTTGGCGTGCGCCACGATGGAACGACTGACCCAGCCGCCCTCGACGCCCCGGATGTGGAACTCGATCAGGTTGTCGGCGCGGGGCGCGATGGCCGGGGTCAGGTAGCGCCACAGCCGCGGCCGTTGCGGCACCTCGACGCTCACGTACTGCCCGGGCAGATACGGCACCGGGTAGTCCGACCGCACCCGCACGACCGCGAGGTCCCAGCCGATGCGCTCGTGGTCGACCACCTCGGCGGGCCACCAGGCCGGGCCCTCGTCGGCCGCGGCGGCGTCGAGCATCGAGCGCGCCATGATCGTGTACGCCTCGGCCCACGAGCGCTCGATGTCGTCGTTCCACGCCTCGCCCGCGTACTTCTTCACCGCCGCGATCAGCGCCATGCCGACTGCCTCGTAGTGCGAGCTGATCACACCGAACTTGCGGTGGTCGCGGCCGAGCTGCTGCAGGAACGGGACCAGGTCGTCGGGGCGGTCGACCATCTGTACGACGTGCACCAGCGCACGCAGCAACCGGGACCGCTGGACCTGCATGTTCGCCGGGAACATCTCGCGTGCCGTCGGCGCGATGGTGAACAGCATCCCGTAGAAGAACTGCGCCACCTTTTCGGCGTGCGGCTCGACGACCGCGAAGCTCTCCCGGACCTGGCGCACCATGGTGTTGACCGCGGTGGGTGAGTCGGTCCGTGGCTGCGAGGTCGGGATTGGGCTCACAACGGCGTTGGCTGTCATAGTCGGGGTGTTGACTCCACCTCTCGGGTGCCTCACCAGGCTGGCACCAGGTTACCTGCGCATCCATCCCCCGACGGAGTGGACAGTAGACTGATTCTGTCGATAATTCTGCACTGTTGACACATTCGTCTGCGCCACGGTAACTCTTCGTAGTCGGACTCCGCCTATCGGGGGACATCAGATGGGTGGACTACGCACAGGAGCGGCAGGCATGAAACTGTGACGGGCGTGTCTCCCGACCTGCTGCCGCCGACCGGAACCGCCACTGCCGACCTGCTGAGGTTGGAAGTGTCCGAGGCGCCGCCCGCGTCGGCGCGCGCCGCGACCCCGGTGCGCCCGCGCGAGTCGACCGGCAAAGCCCACCCGATCGGAGCAGAGTCGCTCAGCCTGGTGGACCCGCTCGACGACGCGGCGGAGACCCTGCCGGGATCCGGCGGCGAGCACCTGCTGCAGTGCGCCTACAACACCCGTGACCGGGCCCGACGCTTCTACGACGACCAGGTGCTCGACCGGCTCAACGACGAGATGATCGAGTTCGTCGGCCGGATGGAGATGGCGTTCGTGGCCACGGCCGACCTCGACGGCGAGTGCGACTCGTCGCTGCGCGCCGGTCCGCCCGGCTTCATCCACGTGCTGGACGACCACCACATCGCCTACCCCGAGTACCGGGGCAACGGGGTGCTCGCCAGCCTGGGCAACATCAGCGAGAACCCGCACGTGGGCATCCTGATGGTCGACTTCGTCCGCGACGTGATCGGCCTGCACGTCAACGGCCGCGCCCGGATCGTGGAGGACGCCGAACTGCGGGCCCAGCACGACGACCTGCCGGTCGAGTTCGACCGCGGCCGCACGCCGGAGCGCTGGGTGCTGGTGGAGATCGACGAGGCGTACATCCACTGCCGCAAGCACATCCCGCTGATGCAGCCGGTCGAGCGCACCCGCGAGTGGGGCACCGACGACGTCAAGCGCAAGGGCGGCGACTACTTCGGGGCGAAGCGGGCCGCCCACAGCCCCGCCGGGTGAGGCACGTTCCCGCTGTCCCGGACGTCCGTTAGCGTTCCGCAGGCGAATCGTGACGGAGGGACGCAAGGTGGCCGAGCGCGGCGAGGGCGCGGGGCGGGCGGACACGGTCGAACGGGAGGCCGCCGCGCAGGATTTCGAACGGGAGCTGTCCAAGCTGTTCGGGCGGGCGCGCAGCGTCTCACTGTCGCTGGCGGCGAAGGTGCACCCCGGCCTCGACGGCGCGTCCTACGCGCTGCTGCTGCACCTGAGCGACATCGGTCCGGTGCGCGCGGCCGACGTCGTGGAGCGCACCGGGCTCGACAAGTCGACCGTCAGCAGGCAGATCGCCCGGCTGGCGGAGTTGGGGCTGGTCGAGCGGGTGCCGGACCCGTCTGATGGCCGCGCCCGACTGGTGCAGTTGACCGCCACCGGGTCGGCCCGGCTGGCCGAGGTGCGGTCCGACCGCAGGCAGCAGCTTCGCGCGAAGTTCACCGGCTGGCCGACAGTCGACATCCAGGAGTTCTCCCGGCTGTTGGCCAGGCTGAACTGCGACCTGTGAGTCGCCGACCGCGAGGCGTCACCGCATCGGGACCGGTCACCACCCGCCTGGCGGATTCCCTCGGACGTGGGCAGGCTCCTGTGGACAGCTCTGTCCCCCGCCCTGTGGATGGACACCTGGGGATTGTGGACAAGTGCCCTGGTGTTGTGGATAGGGAGGTTGCGACATGTGGGTGAACGGCCCGTCGGACCGGCGCGAGCGGGCCGAAACACGCTGTTCACCTGCCCCGACGGGCAGTCGTCGGGCCAATCCTGAACTTGAGCGGAACTGACTCAACTTTTCGGTCGTTGGGTTCGATGACAGCGGATGCGACCCGAGGTGGGAGATGGACTCGTTCAACCCGACGACCAAGACTCAGGCGGCGATCTCGGCCGCGGCGCAGGCCGCTGCCGGGGCGGGCAACCCGGACATCCAGGCCGGGCACCTGCTCAGCGCGCTGCTCGCGCAGGGCGATGGGCTCACCGCGCCCCTGCTGACCGCTGTCGGCGCCGACCCCGGTGTCGTCGGCAAGGACCTGGAGCCGCTGCTGCGCGGGCTCCCCTCGGCCACGGGCGCCACGGTGTCCTCCCCGCAGTTGTCCCAGTCCGCCCTGCGCGCGATCACCCACGCGCAGAAGCTCGCCACCGAGATGGGCGACGAGTACGTCTCCACCGAGCACCTGCTGGTCGGCCTGGCCGCGGCGGGCGGTGACGTCGCCGACCTGCTCAAGCGGCACGGCGCCACGCCCGACGCGCTGCGTGAGGCGTTCGCCAGGGTGCGCGGCTCGGCGCGGGTGTCCAGCCCCGACCCGGAGGGCACCTACCAGGCACTGGAGAAGTACGGCGTCGACCTGACCGACCAAGCCCGCAAGGGCCACCTCGACCCGGTGATCGGCCGCGACGCCGAGATCCGCCGGGTCGTGCAGGTGCTCTCGCGGCGCACCAAGAACAACCCGGTGCTCATCGGCGAGCCCGGCGTCGGCAAGACCGCGATCGTGGAGGGTCTTGCCCAGCGGATCATCGCGGGCGACGTGCCGGAGTCGCTGCGCGGCAAGCGGGTCGTCGGCCTCGACCTCGGCGCGATGGTGGCGGGCGCGAAGTTCCGCGGCGAGTTCGAGGAGCGGCTCAAGGCCGTGCTCAAGGAGATCACCGACTCGGCGGGCCAGGTGGTCACCTTCATCGACGAGCTGCACACCATCGTCGGCGCGGGCGCGACCGGCGAGGGCGCGATGGACGCGGGCAACATGATCAAGCCCATGCTCGCCCGCGGTGAGTTGCGCATGGTCGGCGCCACCACGCTGGACGAGTACCGCGGGCACATCGAGAAGGACCCGGCGCTGGAGCGGCGGTTCCAGCAGGTGTTCGTCGGCGAGCCCTCGGTCGAGGACACCGTCGGCATCCTGCGCGGCCTGAAGGAGCGCTACGAGGTCCACCACGGCGTTCGGATCACCGACAGCGCGCTGGTCGCCGCCGCGACCCTGTCCGATCGGTACATCAGCGCGCGGTTCCTGCCGGACAAGGCGATCGACCTGGTGGACGAGGCCGCGTCCCGGCTGCGGATGGAGATCGACTCGCGGCCGGTGGAGATAGACGAGGTCGAGCGCGCCGTGCGGCGGCTGGAGATCGAGGAGATGGCGCTGTCCAAAGAGGACGACGCGGCCGCCAAGCAGCGGCTCGCCGCGCTGCGCGCCGAACTGGCCGAGAAGCGCGAGACGCTGGCGGCGCTGACCGCGCGCTGGCAGAACGAGAAGGGCTCCATCGACCGGGTTCGCGAGCTGAAGGAACAGCTCGAATCGCTGCGCGGGGAGTCCGAGCGCGCCGAGCGCGACGGCGACCTGGGCCGCGCCGCCGAGCTGCGCTACGGCCGGATTCCCGCGCTGGAGAAGGAACTGGACGTCGCCACGGCGGCCACCGCGGCGCAGTCCGGCGAGCAGGTGATGCTCAAGGAGGAGGTCGGCCCGGACGACGTCGCCGAGGTGGTGTCGGCGTGGACCGGTATCCCCGCGGGCAGGCTGCTCGAAGGCGAGACGCAGAAGCTGCTGCGCATGGAGGACGCGCTGGCCGCCAGGGTCGTCGGGCAGGGCCAGGCCGTGCGCGTGGTGTCCGACGCGGTGCGCCGCGCCCGCGCGGGCGTCGCCGACCCCGACCAGCCCACCGGCTCGTTCCTGTTCCTCGGCCCGACCGGCGTCGGCAAGACGGAGCTGGCCAAGGCGCTCGCGGAGTTCCTGTTCGACGATGAGCGGGCGATGATCCGCATCGACATGAGCGAGTACTCCGAGAAGCACTCGGTCGCCCGGCTGGTCGGCGCCCCGCCCGGCTACGTCGGCTACGACCAGGGCGGCCAGCTCACCGAGTCGGTCCGCCGCCGCCCGTACAGCGTCGTGCTGCTCGACGAGGTCGAGAAGGCCCACCCGGACGTCTTCGACGTGCTGCTCCAGGTGCTGGACGACGGCAGGCTGACCGACGGCCAGGGCCGCACGGTCGACTTCCGCAACACCATCCTGGTGCTCACCTCCAACCTCGGCTCACACCTCATCGCCGACGCCAACCTGGACGAACTCCAGCGCAAGGACGCCGTGATGGCGGTGGTGCAGCGGCACTTCAAGCCGGAGTTCCTCAACCGGCTCGACGACGTGGTGGTCTTCCACTCGCTGGCCACCGAAGAGCTGACAGCCATTGTCGACATCCAGGTGGCCAAGCTCGGCCGCAGGCTCGCCCAGCGCAGGCTCACCCTGGAGGTCACCCTGTCGGCCCGCGACTGGCTGGCGATCAACGGCTTCGACCCGGTCTACGGCGCCCGGCCGCTGCGCCGCCTGGTGTCCTCCGCGATCGGCGACCAGCTCGCGAAAGGTCTGCTCGCGGGCGAGATCCGCGACGGCGACACAGTTCAGGTCGACGTCGCCGACGACAACGCGACCCTGGTGGTGACCAGGGCGGACTAGGTCAGGCTTCGTGCTGGCCGGGTCGGGCGGTGGCCTCGTGCTCGCCGACCGGGTCGATCTCGGCGTCGAACGGGTCGACCACGTCGGCGATCTCGCCGAGGCCGCGCAGCAGCCGCTCCAGCCGTGACGGGGTGGAGTTGGGCGCGGCCGCGGCGAGCACCCACCCGTTCTCGATCCAGGCGACCGCGATGTCCTGGCCGATCTCCTCGGTGGCGTCCACCAGGTCGGGGGTGATCAGCGCGCGGGCGCCCGCGATGTCGGAGACGAAGGCGTAGCGCTGGCCGACCGGGCCGAGCAGCTCCGGCATGTGCTCGCGCTGGAACGGCGTGCTCGGCACCCACAGCTCGACCACGACCGGGTGCACCCGGCGGCACTGCACGGCGGCGATCACGGTGTTGACCCGCCCGCCCGCCTCCAGGTCGAACACGTACACCCGGCGCCTGCCGTCCGCGGTGAACGTCGAGCCCGCGACGACGTCCCTGGCCACACCGTCGCCGTAGTAGGCGACCGCGCCGCCCGTCCACTGGGTGGGCAGCACGTGGTCGGTCTCGGCGAACTGCCAGCCGCGCAGCGCGGCCCAGCGCCTGCGCTCGCGGTTGCGCGAGGTGAGCCGCGCGCGATCACGCAGCAAGAAGGCGCCGCCCGCGACGAACGCGACCGCCGCGACGACGAACCAGACCCACGCGGGAATGCCCACGTCCAGCAGCGTAGTCGTCCCGGCGCGTGGTTCAAGATCACAGGGGGCGTGGCTCGTCCGGTTTCGGGGATGTCGACCTCCCACTAGCGTGGTGTCCATGCCCACCGCGCTCATCACCGGGGCCACCGCCGGCATCGGCGCGGCCTTCGCCACCAGACTCGCCGCCGACGGCTACGACCTCGTGCTGGTCGCCCGCACCACCGAGCGGCTCAAGGAGGTGGCGGCCGAGTTGACCGCGGCGCACGGGGTGGCCGTGCAGGCGATGACCGCCGACCTCGCGACGACGCGGGCCCGCAAGCGGGTCGAGGATCGGCTCGCTGACCCGGACCGGCCGATCGACCTGCTGGTGAACAACGCGGGCTTCGGCACCCGCGGCGCGTTCGCCGAGGCCGAGCCGGAGTGGTTGCAGTCCCAGCTCGACGTCAACGTCACCACCGTGCTGCGGCTCACCCGGGCCGCGCTGCCCGGCATGCTGGCGCGCGGACACGGCGGCGTGATCAACGTGTCCAGCGTGGCGGGGTTCTTCCCGGCCACCGGGGCCGCCTACGGCGCCACGAAGGCGTATGTGACCGCGTTGTCCGAGGGCCTGGCCGCGAACCTCGCGGGTACCGGCGTCCGGGTTGTCGCGCTGTGCCCGGGTTTCACCCACACCGAGTTCCACCAGCGCGCGGGCGACGACATGTCCGCGCTACCTGATTTCCTCTGGCTCGACGCCGACCGCGTGGTTGCCGACTGCCTCGACGACCTGCGCCACGGCCGCAGCCGCTCGGTCCCCGGCCTGCAGTACAAGGCCATGATCGGCATCGGCCGACTCCTCCCGCGCGGCCTGATGCGCGTGCTGTTGACGCGAGCCGCGGCGGGGCGGGACCGGGGCTGATCTCGGACTACGCTCGGGCCATGACGAACCCCCAGCCCGGGTGGTACCCGGAGAATCCTGGTGCGCCGGTCCTGCGCTGGTGGGACGGTACACAGTGGACCAGCCACACCCAGCCCGTCCAGCAGCAGCGCAGTGACGCCAGTGCCTGGGAGGTGCCTCTGCACGGCGCCCACGACCCGGCGAGGCTCAAGGAGCAGCAGCGCCAGGCGGGCGTCGGGCAGGCCGGACAGGGCGGCGGGACGTTGTTCACCGAGCCCGTGCTCGTGGTGAACCAGAAGGTCAAGCTGATCGAGCTGGCCAACGAGTACGCGGTGTTCGACCAGCACGGCCACCAGGTCGGCGCGGTGGTGCAAGTCGGGCAGAGTGCGCTGAAGAAGGTGGCCCGGTTCATCGGCAGCGTCGACCAGTTCCTCACCCACCGGCTGGAGGTGCGCGACGCGCAGGGGCGGGCGGTGCTCGTGCTGACCCGGCCCGCGAAGATCGTCAAATCGCGGGTGGTGGTCGAGCGGCCGGACGGGCAGCCGGTCGGCGAGATCGTGCAGGACAACATGTTCGGCAAGATCCGGTTCTCGTTCCTGGTCAACGGCCAGTCCATCGGCGGGCTGCAGGCCGAGAACTGGCGGGCGTGGAACTTCGCCGTGCTGGACCACACGGGCGCCGAGATCGCCCGGATCACCAAGACGTGGGAGGGCTTCGCGAAGACGATGTTCACCACGGCCGACAACTACGTCGTGCAGATCCACCGGCGGCTGGTCGACCCGCTGGCCAGCCTCGTCGTCGCGTCCGCGCTGACCGTCGACACGGCGCTCAAGCAGGACGATCGCGGCTTCGGCTGATCCGCATGACAGACTTCGGACCCGTGCGAACCGCCCCGAGTGCTGACATCTCCGCCAAGCGTGACCTTGCCCGCCTGGTGACGGAACTGGCCGTGGTCCACGGCCGCGTGACGCTCGCGTCCGGCAAGGAGGCCGACCACTACGTCGACCTGCGCCGGGCCACCCTGCACCACGCGGCGGCGCCGCTGATCGGCACGCTGCTGCGCCAGATCACCGCCGACTGGGACTACGTCGCCGCGGGCGGGCTCACCCTCGGCGCCGACCCGGTGGCGCTGGCCATGCTGCACGCCGCCGCGGCGGCAGGCGAGGTGCTCGACGCGTTCGTGGTGCGCAAGGACACCAAGACGCACGGGATGCAGCGCCGGATCGAGGGCATCGAGGTCGCCGGGCAGCGGGTGCTCGCCGTGGAGGACACCTCGACCACGGGCGGCAGCGTGCTCACCGCGGTCGACGCGCTCGCCGAGGCGGGGGCCACCGTCGTCGGGGTGGCCACCGTGGTCGACCGGGGCACCGGCGCCCGCGAGGCGATCGAGGCACGCGGCCTGCCCTACCGCTACCTGCTCGATCTGGCCGACCTCGGCCTGGCGTAATCCCCGGTCGAATCCCTGACCGCCGGGTACCGTGGGCGGTGCTCACCGCGATGCCGGTGGTTGGGGAGGTGGCCGGATGGCCGGTGTGCTTGCCGCCGCGACGATGGTCGTGCATTTCGGGGCGCTGCTCTACATCGGCCTCGGCGGGTTCCTCGCCTGGAAGTGGCCGAAGTCGATCTTCCTGCACGTGTTCTTCGCGGCTTGGGGCGTGCTCGTCAACGTGTTCCCGGTGCCGTGTCCGCTGACCGCGCTGGAGAACCATTTCCGCAGGCAGCAGGGCCTGGGCGACCTGCCGGGCGGGTTCAACGACCACTACATCATCGGCGTGCTGTTTCCCGCGGACTACATTCACGTCGTGGCCGTGGGAGCGCTGGTGCTGTTGGTGGTGTCGTACGCGGGGGCGTACGTGCGGTGGCGCGGCCGCCGCGTCGACGCGGACGCGATGGTCGCCGCCCGGTGACCGATGAGCACGGCCCGACCGAGTGGGTGTTCGGCGAACCGGTCGGTGTCGGCCCCTGGCCGGGCGAGTGGCCGACGGACCCGCGGTACGACCCGGAACTCCTGGCGCAGGGCGACCGCCGCAACGTGGTCGACGCCTACCGCTACTGGCGCCGCGCCGCCGTGGTCGCCGACCTGGACGAGCGCAGGCACGAGTTCCACGTCGCCATCGAGAACTTCCAGCACGACCACAACATCGGCACTGTCGTGCGCACGGCCAACGCCTTCGCCGCCCGCGCGGTGCACATCGTCGGGCGACGCCGCTGGAACCGGCGCGGTGCCATGGTGACCGACCGCTACCAGCACGTCGACCATCACCCCACGGTCGAGTCCCTGCTGGCCTACGCCGCCGCCGATGGCCTGGCCGTGGTCGGTGTCGACAACACCCCGGGCGCCGTCCGCATCGAGGCGACGGTGCTGCCCCGGCGGTGCGTCCTGCTGTTCGGGCAGGAGGGGCCCGGCCTCACCGAGGAGGCCCGCAAGGGCGCCGATCTGCTGGTGTCCATCGCCCAGTTCGGCTCCACCCGCTCGGTCAACGCGGGCGTGGCCGCGGGCGTCGTCATGCACGCCTGGATCCGCGACCACGCCGACCTCGCCGACGCCTGGTAGTTGTCCATAGAGGACAGTCAGGCCGGTGTCACCTCGACCGGAATTCCGTTCAGCACAGCGGTTCCCGACAGCGCGTCCACCAGCAAGTCGTCCGCCAGGACGTTCGAGTTCACCCCGGGGTGGGCGGCCGCGACCGCCGTCCGGGCGCCGGGCGCGTCGTGGCCCCAGCCGTGCGGAATGCTGATCACGCCGGGGCGGATGGCGTCGGTGATCTCCACCGGCACCACCACCTTCCCGGCCCGCGACCGCACCACCGCCGCCGCGCCGTCGGCCAGGCCGAGTCGGGCGGCGTCGGTCGGGTGCACCTGGGCGGTGCACCGATTCTTACCGCGCACCAACGGTTCCAGGTTGTGCATCCACGAGTTGTTCGACCCGAGCTGGCGCCGCCCGATCAGCACCATCTGTCCATTCGGGACGGTTGCCAGCTCGGCGCGCAGCCGCGGCACGTCGCCGACGATCGCGGCGGGCGCCAGCTCGACCAGACCGCTCGGCGTGGCCAGCACGTCCGGGATTCGCGGGCGCAGCGGGCCGAGGTCGACCCCGCCGCGAGCGGCCTCCAGGTCGGCCAGGGTCAGGTCGTAGGGGCCGCCGCGCAACAGGATGTCGATCAGCCGCTCGGGCCCGGTCCGCCCAACGGGCACCTCGACGCCCGCGCGCTTGGCGAACTCGGCCGCCACGAACTCGTCCATCGCGTCGACGTCGGCAGCGGGGCCCTGTCCGGTCGCGATTCCGGTCAGCGCAAGGATTGTGCGCCACTCCTGGGGCAGGTCCGAGGTCAGCGGCGCCGCCGCCCAGTTGGCCACGTTGTGCACCGCGAACTGGTAGAAGACCAGGTCGTAATGCGGCCGCTCCAGCGGCGACGGCCCGGGCAGGATCACGTCCGCGTGCCGGGTCGTCTCGTTGAGGTACATGTCCATCGACACCATGAAGTCGAGCTGTGCCACCGCTTCCGCGAGCTTGCCCGCGTTCGGCGTGCTCAGGCACGGGTTGCCGCACACCGTGATCAGCGCCCGCACCTGCCCATCGCCGGGCGTGCCGATCTCGTCGGCCAGGGTGGCGACCGGCAGTTCGCCCATCACCTCGGGCAGGCCGCGGACCCGGCTGTGCCAGCGACCGTGCGTGAACCCGCGCCGCCGTCCTTTTTGGACATTCGCCTGGCCTGCCGCCGCGAGCGGGAACATCGCGCCGCCGGGTCGGTCGAGGTTTCCAGTGAGCACGTTGAGCACGTCGACCAGCCAGCTCGCCAGGGTGCCGAACGCCTGCGTGGTGGTGCCGATCCGGCCGTACACCGCGGCAGACGGCGCCGCCGCCAGTTCACGCGCCATCCGGCGGATTTCCGCCGCCGCGATCCCGGTGACCGGCTCGACGGCGTCCGCGGTGAACGGCTCGGCCAGCGCGCGCACCTCCTCGACGCCCGTCACGTGGTCGGCGAGGTGCCCCAGCGACACCAGGTTCTCCGCGAACAGCGTGTTGACCAGCGCGAACAACAGCAGCGCGTCGGTGCCGGGGCGGATCGCGTGGTGTTCGTCGGCCTGCTCGGCGGTCCGGGAGCGCTTCGGGTCGACCACGACGATCCGGCCGCCGCGCTCGCGAATCGCCCGCAGCCGCCCGCGCGCGTCGGGCGCGGTCATCAGGCTTCCGTTGGACACCAACGGGTTCGCGCCGAGAAGCAGCAGGTGCGCGGTGCGCTCCAGGTCGGGGACCGCGACGCTCATCGGGTCGCCGAACAGATAGCCCGCGGCGAAGTGCTTGGGCGTCTGGTCGACGGTGCTCGCGGAGTAGAAGTTCTTTGTTCCCAACGCCTTGTAGAGCGCCCGGCCGTAGAGCGTGATCGAGGTGTTGTGCACGGCCGGATTGCCGACGTAGAGCGCGACCGCGTCCTTGCCGTGCTCGGCGAGGATCGGCGTCAGCCGCGCGTCGATCTCGGCGAACGCCTCGTCCCAGGTCGCCGGGTGCCACTCGCCGTCCCGCTTGATCATCGGCTCGCGCAACCGGTCCGGGTCGTGGTGCAGGGCGCCGATCGAGGCGCCCTTCGGGCAGATATACCCGCGGGAGAACACATCCGCCGCGTCGCCCCGCACGCCGACCACCCGGTCGCCGTCGAGGGTGACGTCGAGGCCGCAGGTGGCCTCGCACAGTGCACACGTGACCTGCTCGGTTCGCATCAAGTACCGCCCCTTCGCCCCGCACCCGGGTGAGTAACCCAATCTCCTCGTCGCCGCCGGAGAATTCAAGCAATGCCCACGACCCGGTGAATCACCCCTCCGGGGGCACATCAGGACCGGTCCAGCCGCCACGATGGTGCGGTGACCAGTGGCACGGAGTACGCCGAGGGGGCCGCCGAGCGGTCCCCGCAGCTCTGGGCCGCCCGCTCGGGGGTCGCCGAACGGGCCGTGCAGGCCCGCCACCTGCGCCGGGTGTGGGCCTGGCCCGGCACCCGGCTCGGCGTCGCGGCCTGGCCGCCGACCACCGGCCAGCGGCTGCATCTGCACTGGAACTACTGGTGGCAGGCGCACCTGCTCGACTGCCTGCTCGACGCGCACAGCCGCGCGCCCACCCCGGCCCGTGCCCGGCTGGTGCGCCAGCTCGTGCGCGGCATCAGGATGCGCAACTTCCGGCAGTGGACCAACGACTACTACGACGACGTCGCCTGGCTCGGCCTCGCGCTGCTCCGCGCCGCCGACGACCTCGGCCTCGACGCGGGCTCCGCGCTCGCCGACATCACCGCCCAGCTCCGCGAGGGCTGGACCGACCACGGCGGCGGCGGCATCTGGTGGCGCCGGGGGGACACGTTCAAGAACGTCCCCGCGAACGGCCCGGCCGCGATCCTGCTGTCGCGCGCCGGTCGGGAGCGCACCGACCGGCAGCGGGCCCGCTCGATGACCGAGTGGATGGCGCAACGCCTGCTCGACCCGGCCACCGGCCTGCTCTGGGACGGCCTGCACGTCGCGCCGGACGGCTCGGTGCGCGACCTCGTCAAGATCAGATACACCTACTGCCAGGGCGTCTACCTCGGCGCCTGCGTCGAACTGGCCGACGGCGACACCTCCGGGGTGTGGGCGGGCCGGGCCGAGCGCACGGTGCGCGCCGTCGCCGACCACCTCGCCGTCGCCGGCGTCCTGCCAGGTCAGGAAGGCGGCGACGGCGGCCTGTTCGCGGGCATCCTCGCCCGCTACCTGGCGCTGTCGGCGGTCCGGTTGCCGGACGCGGCGGGCGACGTGGCCACGCGGCTCGTGTTCGACTCGGCGGACGCCGCCTGGCGCAACCGCGCGGTCGCCCCCTCGGGCCCGCTGTTCGGCCCGGAGTTCAGCCGCCCGGCGGTCACCCCGCGCGGCCCGCGCGATCGGCGGGTCGGGCGGGACCTGTCGGTGCAGCTCTCGGGCTGGATGGTGCTGGAGGCGGCGGCGCTGCTGGAGAGGCGTGCAGGCATGTCGCCATGAGCCGAGCCGGCGAGCGAATCGGTGTCACAGGGCGTCCGCGAGCGGGCGTCACCGAGGGATAGTAACGAGCGTGCTGTTGGTCACGGGCGCCAGCCGGGGTGTCGGCGCGGCGGTGCGAGATCCCGGGCGCACCGGCCCGCTCGGCGCGGATCTGATCGCGTAGGTACCGGCCCAAGCCCCGCAACGAGGGCATGATCTTCAGATGGGCACGACCCGCCGTCGCCATGGGGCATCACGGCCTCAAGGTCGACAGACCCGCTGCCGATCACCTTTCAGGGCATCGAAACGCGTGGCGAGTCGGTCCGATCTGGTGCTCGTCAGGGGGATTCGCGTGTCGGTCGAGGACCTTGCCGCCGAACTTCGAACTGTACGCAGTGCCTTGGAGCTACCGCAGGTGCATTACGCCATGGACGCAATCGCCCAGGCTCGCGACACACTCGCCACGGTCGCGCAGGGTTCACAGGCACCCGACCTGCACCCGTCCGCCGCTCAACTGGAGCACGGGCGGCTGCAAGCCGAGCAGGCATACGACCTGGTCGCCCAGGTTCGGGTGATCGTGCAGGGCTATCTGGCCCGCATCGGGGCACAGGGTTCGCCGACGGTGGCGACGGCGAGCACTGCGCCGCCGCGTGCGGGTAGCCCCGGCTGGTTCGTGCCGCGCCCGCAGGTCGGCGGCGAACGAGTCCAGCGGATTCTCCGCGAGTTGCCTCCTCAGGTGCCCAAGCCGAATCCAAGCGGCAAGAAGACGCACGGCAGGCTGCTGGACGGAGACACGGCCACGGCGATGGTCAGCGGCCATGACGAGGATTCCGCCGAGGTATCGCGACTGCTCAAAAAGCGAGTATACCCCCGAACGGTGAACTTGCCGTGGTGACGCATGTGGAGATGAAGGCAGTTGTCCGCATGATCAGGGCGGGAACGAAACACGCCGAAATCGCCGTCAACAACGTCCCTTGTCCAGGTCTTCTCGGGTGCGGCAAACTTCTTCCGGTAATATTGCCCGCTGGGTACTCGCTTACGGTTCACGGCCCGGGTTACAAAAAGACGTTCACGGGAGGAAAGACATGGTCGAGCTAGCGATCTGGTACGACCAGGACGCCGAAAGCGACTACGCAGAAGGTGATCCCGCCATCCTTGCGCGCACCGCAGCCGAGTTGGACACCCTTATCGACCGTGTTCTCGCCGAAACCAGACAGCATCGTTGTCCCGCGATGATCCAGGTCGGAATCAACGGCAACAGCGGGCTGCCGATTCTCGAAGTCGGTCTCGGCGAGACCAAGGGATTCATCACCTACCACGCCGAGGACGGAGGTAGCACCAAAGGCGACGGGAATCCCGACCGGTTTGTCGAATACGTCTACGTCGGTAATCTCAGCGAGATACGTTCGGATATCGAAGTGTCGATCGAGGATGTCCGTCGAGGACTGCACGAGTTCATGTCGACCGGCAGACGACCGACAGTCATCCGCTGACCGGGGGAGTCGGTCAGGTCCGCGGCAACGGGTCGCTCTCCCGCATCGACCGTGTCATCTCTGGTTGCCGGGGTATCTGATGGTAAATCGGGGCGGCCACGACACGAACTGACGCCGACGTCCGCAGGCTAGAAACCGCCCGAAATGGGAAGGACTGCTCCGGTGACGAACGAGGCGGCGGGACTGAGCAGCCAGGCCACCCCTTCGGCGATTTCCGCAGGTTCCCCAGCGCGCCCCAGCGGAATTCTCGGCGCCAGCCGTTGCGGTCGGTCTGGCATGCCTGCGGCGGCGTGCAGGTCGGAGTGGATCAGGCCGGGGGCCACCACATTCACCCGGATTCCCCGGTCGGCAACCTCCTGGGCTACGCCGAGTGAGAGAGTTTCCAGAGCTGATTTGCTGGCCGCGTAGTGAACCCATTCGCCCGGCGACCCGCGCCGAGCGGCGGTGCTGGACACCGTGATGATCGACCCGCCGTCGGTGAGTCTCGCGAGGGCCGCTTTGACGCAAAGGAACGCCCCTATGACGTTGACCTCGAAGACACGGCGAACCGTCGCCACACTCTGCTCTTGCAGCCGTCCAGGTGTGTTGCCCGTGATACCCGCGTTGGCGACGAGCGCCACGAGCGGACCGAGGTCGGCAGCCCGCTCGAACAACGCCCGCACCTGATCCTCGTCCGACACGTCTGCCTGAACCGCGATCGCTTTCCTGCCGACCGACCTGACGTCGGCAGCTACGGCCTCGGCCGCGCCGGTGTTCGCCGCGAAGTTGACGACGATGTCGAAGCCGTCCTTGGCGGCTCGGCGGCAGATCGCCGCACCTATGCCCCGCCCGCCGCCGGTAACCACGAGAACACCCATTGGCCATTGGACCACGGCGGGCTCCCCGGGCGTGGCGCCCAGTTGCGGGCCGGTGAGCCGGGGCAGCGCGGAGGGCGTGGTGCGGCTGCTCAGCCCGGCAATGTCGTTCGTGGCCTGCGCGGTGCCGCCGTGATCCACGGACGCGGCCCAGTCCTTTCCGTGCACTGGTTTAGTCCAGACGCGAAATGCGGTTCGCCGCACCGGGTGGCCGGCTACTTGGCTATCGCATGCCGTCGACGTGACGGTCAATCATCTGGAGGAGAGCGAAATGCGCAACAAGCTCCGTAGGGGGATCATCGCGCTGGCCGCGGTGGCTGCCGGAGCCACCACGGTGGTACTGGTCAACGGGACCGCTGAGGCACAGGTGTGCCTGACCAACAGCCCGACCCCGATCTACAACCAGATCAACGGGTCCTACCTGCTCACGTTGAGCGCGGGCCGCGGCTTCCGCATCTCCGGCGGCGCGGGCGGCGACGGCGGCATGACCTGGTACCGCGGTCACGGCGCCGAGCGGCCCGATGTCGAGGGCTGGGTGCGGGCGGGACACATCTCCTGCTGATCCCTGTCGAGCCCCGGTGACCGCGGTGGTCACCGGGGCTCGGTGCACCCACAGGAGCCGCGGTGAAGCAGGTCCGGGGGCAGCAGCACGGTCTCGGGCGCGCGGTCGCGGTCGGCCAGGCGCGCCAGCAGCAGCCGGACGGCGGTGCGGCCGATCTCGCCGACCGGGTGCGCCATCGTGGTGATCCCCGGGTCCACCACCTCGGCCCAGTCGACCTCGTCGTGGCCGACCAGCGCGAGATCGGCGCCGATGCGCAGCCCGTGCGCGTGGGCCTCGCGGTACGCGCCCGCCGTCATGGCGCCGTTCCCGGTGATCACCGCGGTCGGGCGCTCGGGCACGGTGAGCAGCCTGCGCATCGCCAGCACGCCGTCCGCGTGCGTCGCGCCGCCGCCCGCGACCAGGTTCGAGTCCCACCGCAGGCCCGCGCGGCCTAGGCCGAGCCGGTAGCCCAGGGTGCGTTCCTCGCTCGCCGTCATCCACTCGACGCCGCTGATGAAGCCGATGCGGCGGTGTCCGGCGGCGGCCAGGTGCGAGACCAGCGTGGAGGTGGACTGGATGTTCTCCGGGCCGACCTGGTCGAGCTTGATCTTGTGGGACACCCGGTCGACCAGCACCGCGGGCACGTCCGTGCGGGCGAGCTGTTCGAGGGTGGCCGTGTCGCCGGGCGCCGGGGTGAGCAGCATGCCGTCGACCCGGCGGGCCTGCAGCTTGCGCACCGCCGCCCGCTCGCCGTCCTCGGCGTCGAGGGTGTCACCGAGCAGGATGGTGTAGCCCTCGGCGCTGGCCTCGGCCTCGATGGCGTGGATCAGCTCCGCGAGGTGCGGGTTGGCCAGCAGCGACATGGCCACGCCGATCGACCTGGTGCCGCCGGTGACCAGGGACCGGGCGATCGCGTTGCCGGTGTAGCCGGTGGACTCGATCGCGGCCTGCACCCGGTCGCGCGTCGCGGCGGCCACCGGCCTGGTCTCGTTGACGACGTGTGAGACGGTGCTGATCGAGACGCCCGCCAGCTTGGCGACGTCCTCCATGGTGGCCACGGCGCTGTCAGCTCCCACCTGTTGGCAAACGTTTGCGCGAACCCTACCGACCCGGAAGGAACACCCATGCGGCGGGAGCCGACCTTCACCGACCTCGTCGCGCGCGCGGACGCGCTCGCCGTGCCGGGGCGTCGGCGGATCCTCGGCATCGCCGGTGCGCCGGGCGCGGGGAAGTCGACCCTGGCGGCCCGGCTGGCGGCCGCCCTGGGCGACCGGGCCGCCCTTGTCGGCTTGGACGGCTTCCACCTCGCCCAGGCCGAACTCGACCGACTCGACCGCGCGGAGCGCAAGGGCGCCCCGGACACCTTCGACGCCGACGGCTACGTCGACTTGCTCCGCAGGCTACGGACCAGCACCGACAAGATCGTCTACGCGCCCGAGTTCCGCCGCGAGATCGAGGAGCCGGTGGCCAACGCGGTCCCCGTGCCGCGCGCGGTGCCGCTCGTCATCACCGAGGGCAACTACCTGCTGGTCTGGCCCGCCGTCCGGCCGCTGCTCGACGAGGTCTGGTACCTCGACTCCGACCCGGAGCTGCGGCGGAAACGCCTGTTCGACCGACACGTCGCCTATGGCAGGACCGCCGAGCAGGCCAGGGACCGCACGGACGGATCGGACGAGCGCAACGCCCGGCTGGTGGCCTCGACGGCGGGCACGGCGGACCTGGTCCTGCGCGCTACTCCGTGATCAGGATCTTGTCGACCGGCCGGTGGATCTCCTGGCGGTAGCGCCAGATGCCCCAGACCGTGCCGAAGACGAAGAACGCGACGCTGCCCACCAGCGCGGCCGTCTTGAGCCACGGGAAGTCGTCGAGCAGGCCCGCGGCGTAGTAGCCGATCAGGACCAGCGTCGGCACCCAGGCCAGGCCGCCGATGGTGGTGGCCAGCGCGAACCGGCGCGGGTCCATCTTCGCCGCGCCCGCGACCAGCGGCGCCAGCGTCCTGATCCACGGAATCCACCTGGCCAGCACGATCGCCCAGAACCCGCGCCGGTCGAGGAACTCGCGGGCTCGGGTCAGGTTGTGCTCGTTGAGCACCTTGCCGCCGCGGCGGGTGATGATCGCGTGGCCGGTCTTCGAGCCGATGTAGTACCCGAGCTGGTTGCCCGCGACGGCGGTGAGGGTGGCCGCGAGCGAGAGCCACCACGCCTGGTGCTCGTGGTTCTGCTGGGCCAGCACGACTCCCGCGGCGAACAACAGGGAGTCACCAGGCAGGAACAGCCCGACGATGAAGGCGCACTCGGCGAAGACGAAACCGAGCACGATGGCCCATACCAGCAGGGGCCCAGCGGATTCGAGCACGCCGAGAGCGGTGGTCACGGACGTAGGCTACGTGCCGCGGTGTTCGTCACGTAGCGGTACCACGGCCTATTCACTGACGCGCCATCCAGACGGAGCCCGCAGGCAGCCGATCCGCTACTGGCCGTCCGGTGAATCCACAGTGGACCGCGCGGGTCGCTTCGCGGTGGTGTCGGCCGGGTCCGGCAGCAGCGCCGCCGCGCCCTCCAGGGCCGCCGACTGCAGGCCGCTGTGCATCCGCAGCGGGATCTCCTTGATGAACAGCGACACCACGACCGCCAGCACCATCACGGCCGCGCCGACCAGGAACACGAGCTGGATCGAGTCGACGAAGCCCTCCTGGAACGGCCGGGCCAGCCGCGGGTCGATCGTCTGCAGGAACGACGAGTCCTGCAGCACGCCACCGCCGCCGCCCTCGCGCAGCGCGTCGAACACCGGCCGGTTCACCGGGTTGTCGCGCACCGCCGGGTCGGTCAGCGCGGCGAGGAACGCGGGCGACTGCGCCGCCGTGCGGAACGCCGCCGCGATGTTGTCCGCGACCGTGCTGAACAGCAGCGACAGGAACACCGCCACGCCGAGCGTGCCGCCGAGTTGCCGGAAGAACGTGGTCGACGCGGTGGCCACGCCCACGTCCCGGAACGGCACCGCGTTCTGCGCCGCCACGGTCAGCGTCTGCATGCAGAAGCCCAGGCCGAGGCCGAACACGGTCATGTAGGCGATCGGCTGACCGATCGGCGAGTCCACGCCGACCGTGCTGAACAGCAGCAGCGCGGCGACCAGCAGTACGGAGCCGATGATCGGGAAGACCTTGTACCGGCCGGTGCGCGAGGTGATCTGCCCGCCCGTGATCGAGGCGGCCATGATGCCCAGCATCATCGGCACCATCAGCAGCCCGGCCTCGGTCGGCGTCATGCCGCGCACGATCTGCAGGTACTGCGGGATCAACGAGATGCCGCCGAACATGCCGATGCCGAGGATGGTGCCCGCGATGATCGTCATGGCGAACGTCGAGGTGCGGAACAGCCGCAGCGGGATCAGCGCCTCGTCCTTCATCGCGCGTTCCACCAGCAGGAACGCCACGAGCCCGACCGCCCCGACGAGGTAGCAGACCAGCGCGCGCGGCGAGCCCCAGCCCCACGGGCGGCCCTGTTCGGCGACCACCAGCAGCGGCACCACGGCGACGGACAGGAAGATCGCGCCGAGGTAGTCGATGCGGTGGTCGCGGCGCTGGTGCGGGACGTTGAGGACCTTGCTGACCACGATCAGCGCCAGCGCGCCGATCGGCACGTTCACCAGGAACACCCACCGCCAGCCGGTGATGCCGAGGATCTCGCCCTGGCCTGCGAAGAACCCGCCGACGACCGGGCCGAGCACGCTCGACGTGCCGAACACGGCGAGGAAGTAGCCCTGGTACTTGGCCCGCTCCCGGGCAGGCACGATGTCGGCGATGATCGTCAGCGCCAGCGACATCAGCCCGCCCGCGCCGAGGCCCTGCAGCGCGCGGTAGGCCGCGAGCTCGTACATCGAGGTGGCCAGCGTGCAGGCGAGCGAGCCGATCACGAACACGGTGATCGCGGTGACGAACAACGGCTTGCGGCCGTAGATGTCGGACAGCTTGCCGTAGAGCGGGGTCGAGATGGTCGCGGTGATCAGGTACGCGGTGGTCGCCCACGCCTGCAGGCTCAGGCCGTTGAGGTCGTCGGCGATCGTGCGGATCGACGTGCCGACGATGGTCTGGTCGAGCGCGGCGAGGAACATGCCGAGCATCAGCCCGGAAAGGATCACCACGATCTGTCGGTGGGTCAGCGTCGAGCTTTCCGCCGTGGGTGCCTGGACGGCCGTCATACCGGTGCTCCCTGGTGGCGCGCGCGCCCGCGTGCACTGGTCCCGAAATGTCTTGTTTGCACTCTACAACTGGTTGCGTTGCCCAAGCATGTACTTTTTCGGCAGCGCACGCAAGCAAGACAGCACGACCGCGTCAGGCGGCCAGGGACTCCGCGAGCGCGCCGCGCAGGAACTCGCCGACCATGCGGATGGCCAGCCTGCCCTCGGGTACGACCGGGAAGAACGCCGGGAAGACGTGCACCTGACCAGGCCAGACCTGGAGCTCGCAGTGCGCCCCGGCCATCCGCATGGCGTTGGCCAGCCGCACCGAGTCGCCGAGCAGGCACTCGGTGTCGCCCGCTTGGATCAGCATCGGCGGCCACCGCCGCTTACTGCCCTTGAGCACGGTGAGCCGCGGATGGGTGACGCCGAACTCGCCCGCGTAGTGCCGGGCGACCTCGCGGGCGCGGTCCGGCGGGATGTACGGGTCGCGGTGGGCGGCGTCGCGCTCGTCGAGCTGCGCGCAGGTCAGGTCGAGGAACGGGGAGAACAGCACGGCCGCGCCGGGCATCACCATGCGCAGCCGGGTCAGGTCGGCCAACAGCCCGGCGGTGATGTGCCCGCCTGCCGAGTCGCCCGCCACGACCACCCGGTCGGCCGGGTAGCCCTGGTCGAGCAGCCAGCGGTACGCCGCCAGCGCGTCGTCTGCCGCGGCGGGAAAAGGGTGCTCTGGGGCGCGGCGGTAGTGCAGCAGCAGCACGGGCAGCCCGCTGGACGCCGACAGCGCGGCAGCCAGGTGCCGGTGGGTGCGCAGCGAGCCGAAGACGAAGCCGCCGCCGTGGATGTAGAGCATCGCGCCCGCGCGCTCGTCGGCCTCGCGGGCGCAGATCCACAGCCCCTTGACGTCGCCGTAGCCGTGCGGTTCGGACACGGCGCGGATCTTCGTCCCGCGCGGCAGCGGGGTGAACCCGACCGCGTCGAACGCCTCGCGGACCAGCCGGAGCTGAGCACCTTGCACCCGCAATCGGTCGGCGACCGGGCGGATGCTGGTGGTCATGAACCGGGCGAGTGCCCGGGCTTGCACGCTGGGACCAGGCAATTCAGTCATCAGGTCAGCCATCACGCACCGCCCCTCCCCGACGCGGGTGTCCACAGTGACACCCACCACACCAACTGTAGGTCAGTGAACGGTCAACCGGTCACCCCTAAAAGTCGCGTTCCGATGACATGTCAGCCCGCTGTCAGCGGGTTACCGTGACTCAGGTGAGCACCGAAACCCTGTTGACCAGACTGCGCGGCACGCTCGGCGTCGACGGTGTGCTCGTCGATCCCGATGTCACCGCCGGCTACCAGCGCGACATGATGCCGCTGGCCCCCTACGGCGCGCCGCTGGCCGTGGTCCTGCCCGCGGACACGGCCCAGGTGCAGGAGGTCGTGCGGGCCTGCGCGGCGCACGGCGTGCCGATCGTGCCGCGCGGCGCGGGCAGCGGGCTCTCCGGCGCGGCCAACGCGGTCGACGGGTGCGTGGTGCTGGTGACCACCCGGATGAACCGGATTTTGGAGATCGACCCGGACAACCGACTCGCCGTGGTCGAGCCGGGCGTGATCAACCTCGATCTGCGCGGCGCCGTGGAGAAGCACGGCCTGTTCTATCCGCCCGACCCGTCGAGCTACGACTGGTGCACCATCGGCGGCAACCTCGCGACCAACGCGGGCGGCCTGTGTTGCGTCAAGTACGGCGTCACCACCGATTCCGTGCTCGGCGTGCAGGTCGTGCTGGCCGACGGCGAGCTGCTCAAAACCGGCCGCCGCACCGTGAAGGGCGTCGCGGGCTACGACCTGACCAAGCTGTTCATCGGCAGCGAGGGCACCCTCGGCGTGATCACCCAGGCCACCGTCGCGCTGCGCCCGCTGCCGCAGGCGCCCGGCACGATGGTGGCCGCGTTCAGTTCCACCGAGGCCGCGGGCGCGGCCGTCAGCCGGATCGTGCGCGAGGGCGTCGTGCCGTCGCTGATGGAGATCATGGACGCCAGCTCGATCGAGGCCGTCGAGGCGTACCTGAAGACCGAACTCGGCGCGGGCAAGGGCTGCGCGGCGCTGCTGATCTGCCAGTCCGACTCCGGTGGCGAGGCCGCGATCCGCGAGCTGACCGTGATCGAACAGGTCTGCGCCGACGTGGGCGCCGAACTCGCCTACACCACCTACGACCTGGCCGAGGGCCAGATGCTGCTCACCGCGCGGCGGGCCGTGCTCACCGCCCTGGAGGTCTATGGCGCCTGGCTCACCGACGACGTGTGTGTGCCGCGTACCCGGATCGCCGAGCTGATCGCGGGCTGTGCGCGGATCAGCGCGGAGGTCGGCCTGCGCATCGCCGTCGTCGGCCACGCGGGCGACGGCAACATGCACCCCACCATCGTCTACGACCCGACCTCGGGCGACGAGTTCGCCCGCGCCCGCCGCGCGTTCGACGACATCCTGGCAGTCGGCCTGGCTCTGGGCGGCACCGTCACCGGCGAACACGGCGTCGGCAAGATCAAACGCGAGTGGCTGGCCCGCGAGATCGGCCCGATCGGCCTACGGGTACATCGGTCGATCAAGACGGCCCTCGACCCGGACAACCTGTTCAACCCGGGCTCGATGTTCGACCTTGGCTAGGCCGCCGCGCGCTTCTTCTCGCGGCGGGCCTTGAGCACCTCGATGATGATCGGGATGATCGACACGAAGACGATGAGCAGGATCATCGCTTCGAGGTTGCTGTGCACGAACGGGATCTGGCCGAGGAAGTAGCCCAGCACGGTCACCCCGGTCGCCCACAGCACGGCGCCGACCGCGGAGTAGACGAAGAACTTGCGCTGGTCCATCCGGCCGACACCCGCGATCGCGGTGATGAACGTCCGCACGATCGGCACGAACCGTGCCAGCACGATCGCCCGCGGCCCGTACTTCTCGAAGAACGCGTGGGTCTTGTCGACGTGCTCGCGCTTGAACAACTTCGAGTCGGGCTTGCTGAACAGCGCCGGTCCCGCTTTCGCGCCGATCCAGTAGCCGACCACGTTGCCGACGAACGCGCACACCGTCAGCAGCACGCACACCAGCCACAGCGGCGCGGGCATCTTGTCGATCGCGACGAACAGGCCCGCGGTGAACAGCAGGGAGTCGCCGGGGAGGAAGAAGCCGAGCAGCAGCCCGCACTCCGCGAAGATGATCAGGCACAGCCCCGGCAGCAGGAACGGGCCCAGGTTGGTGAGGATGACCTCGGGGTCCAGCCAGGCGGGCAGCAACGCGAGGTTCACGGGAAGGTCGGCGCTCACGCCCCCAAGGTACAGGTCGCCCCGGCGCCGCTCGGCCACAGTCCTGCCCGATTGATCCCATTCCGCCGGGTCGGGATTTCCCTGGGCTGGCGGGAAAGTCGGATGAGGAACGTCGGCTGTGGTGGTAGAACGACCGTGTGGATCAACTCACGTGGGCGGTGACCTGGGAGAATGACATCCCGTCCGACGGGCATGCCGCCCTCGCCGGGATGCTGGCCCGCGCGTATCCCCGCCACGTCGAGCTGTTCAGCGGCGAGCGGAGTTGGTACAGCGCTCGCCCGGAAGCGCGGGTCGTCGGCAGTGTCGGGGGGCGGCCGGTCGCGCACCTGGGGCTGTTGCGGCGGTTCCTGCGGGTGTCGGACACCGACGCGAGTCTGCTGGTCGGCGATGTGGGGCTGGTCGCGGTCGATCCAGACTTCCAGCGCACCGGGGTCGGCCGGGCGCTGCTGGACCGCACCAGGCAGGCGATGACCGACTTCGGGCTGTCCTTCGGGTTCCTGACCTGCGGCCCCAAGGTCGTCCCGTTCTACCGCAGCGGCGGTTGGCACCAGGTGGACGGGCAGGTCACCCGCCTGATCGACAAGAACCACCGCACCGAGGTCTACAGCGGCCCGACGATGGTGCTCCCCGTGCACGCCCCGCTCACCGAGTGGCCGCACGGGCACACCGTCGACCGCAACGGCCTCGAAATCTAGTGTCGTGCACCGGAATTTCC